>CAMEOC010000280.1 GCA_945929285.1 uncultured Mucispirillum sp. | reverse complement strand
GTAGTTCAAGGTGCAGACCCTGCCAAATTTATATCTATTGGTATGGGCTATGGCATGGATAATAAAAAGATATACTACTGTGAAAAAGAAGTTTTAAATGCAGATGTAGATACATTTTTTGTATTAAACTATGCCTATGCAAAAGATAAAAATACAGCATACTTTAAAGGTGAAAAAATATGCGATTTAAGCTGTAATTTTAGAACTTTCAAACAAGCTGCAGGCTATGCCACAGATAATACATTTGTTTATTATAATGGTGCTGTGCTTGAAAACAGCGACCCTATGGCTTTTCAAGCTGTGGGCGATGCTTCCTTTGATGGAGCTGTATTTTTAGCAAGAGATAATGTATGCACTTATTATAATGGTGAAATTATTGACTATATGGATAATGAAACCCTTTCATGTATTGGTAAAAATTTTTATAAAGATAGAAACGGTGTTTACTATATTACCACAAAGCTTTCAGATTTAAACCCACAGGAAGTGCGTGTAATTAATGAATATTATATAGCAGATAAAACAAAAGCATATTATTGTGATAAAAATGGAGTAAAAGCTTTAGAAAATGTAAACCCTATTGGCTTAAGGGTTAGAAGCAGGCTTTCCAGCGATAATATTAATGTTTATTTTAAAGGCAACTTAATAAAAGGCTTAAATGGAGCAGAAGTAGATATAGATTACTATAATTTCTGTGGCTATCTGCAGGATAAAAATTCAGTTTACTATTATATGGATAAAGTGGATGCAAACCCTGAAACCTTTAAAGCCTTAGATTTTGGCTACGGCTCTGACGGGAAATATTTATTTTTTAAAGATAAAAAAATAAAAGAAGGAAACTTTAAATCTGTTATTTCTTTATTTGACAGCACCTTATCAGATTCTTCAAATACCATAGATGTAAATGATATTATAGAACTTGGTGGCTCTTTTAGAAAGCTGAAAAATAAAATATATTATTCATCATTTATTATAGAAGAAGCAGATGCAGAAACATTTCACACTTTAACTGTTGAAACTCCAACTGGCTCAATTTACACCAATTATGCCAGCGATAAAAACCATGTGTATTATAAAAATAAAATATTAGAAGAAGGCAACCAAAACGCTTTTTGTATATTACTGTACCCAGATTATGATACTATTGTAGACTATATTCCAGGCACAGCGGTGGATTTGAAAAATGTATATTACAGAGGGGAAATAATACCAGATATAGACCCAGAAATAATACGCCCTTTTACAATTCATAGAGCCTGGTATGCTAAAAATGATATTATCTATAAAGGTAAAGTTATAAAAGGTATTGATTTAGATAATTTCCATAAAATAGAAGGCGATATTTATACAGATAATAAACGCATCTACTATAAAATACTGCCTGTGGAAAATATTGAGCCAGATAAAATAGTTATACTATCAAACAACTACATAAAAGATGATAACGACTTATGCTATTTAGAAGAAGACAGAGACGGAAACTTAACTGCCAATACTTTTACACCGCACATAAACAGTTTTGATATTCTGCCGGAAAATAACGCCTTTTCTTTTGACAGGTTTAAGCTTTATTTTAAAGGCTTGGAAATAAAAGATATTGATTTAGGCAGTATTTCCATGATAGGCGACAACTATATACAGGATAAAGAGCATATATTCTGCGGTAATGTAAAGCTTGATGATGCTGATTTAGGCTTATTTATGCTTTTAGGCGATGGCTATGCCTCAGACGGCCACCACACATATTATCAGGATAAATTACTAGAAACAAAAAATATGCTCCATGTATTAGGCCAAGGCTATGCCACAGACGGTGTTACTTTCTGGCAGTATGGGCAAATACTTGAAAACCCTTATGAGCACCAGTTTATTACAGATATTTTAGGGCAAGGCTTTGCTTAATTAATAAAGTTTTGCTTAATAGTATGTTGCTTAAAGACATTAAAGAAATAAGGATTTACTATAAGCCGGATTCTGTACCAATAAAATGGTGGCAGTCATTTATCTAGGTTATTAGTTGCCTAATAACTCAAATAGCAGCTTACCCGCTGCAAATAACGGCTAAGAGCAAGCCTTTGCAGCCTATTTGCCTTGCACCTAATGGGGCTTGTTCTGCCTGCCTTTGTTACCAAAAACAGCGGTGAGCTCTTACCTCACCTTTTCACCCTTACTGTTATAAAAACAGCGGTTATTTTCTGTAACGCTTTCCCCGCATTACTGCGAACTGATGTTATCAGTCATTATGCTCTTACGGTGTCCGGACTTTCCTCTCGTAATAATATATTACCAGCGACTGCCCGTAAATCCTTAAAAAGGTTTATATTATATAATAAAAAATAAATCAATTATTTTTATATTTTATTCCACTATTTCTAAACCGTAGCTGGATAAAAGGTTAATGGCTTTTGGGCTGTTGCCTATTAATTTTATTTTTTTCAAACCAAGCATTCTCAAACACATTGCACCAAAGCCATATCCTTCTGCATTAATATCATTTGGGTTATGGGGCGATAGCAT
>CAMEOC010000279.1 GCA_945929285.1 uncultured Mucispirillum sp. | reverse complement strand
GTATTAGGCAGTACATCACATGCTATATTTATAATATCTTCACTGCATGCCATTTCTAAATTTAATGGTATAGAGATATGTTTTTTTATATTATAAACATCGCTGTCTTGTATATGACGCCTATCTTCTCTTAAGTGAACAGTAATACCATCTGCCCCAGCTTTTTCTGCAACTAATGCAGCCTGTAAAACATCTGGCTCTACACCCATACGAGCTTGACGAAGTGTGGCTGTATGGTCTATATTTACACCTAGTTTTATCATACTTACTTACCTTTTATTTCCTTAACTGCTAATTCTGCTATACTTGCTGCATAGTCTGTAATTATTTTTTCGTCTTTTCCTTCCAACATAACCCTTAATTTATTTTCTGTTCCAGAATACCTAACTAAAAGCCTGCCAGAAGTGCCTAAATCACTTTCTATTTTTTTAATTAATTTATTGGTTTCTATAAGCTCATCTATTGGCACTTTTTTATCAACCATTACATTTTTTAATACCTGAGGGTATGTTTCTATGAAATTACACAGCTCAAAAAGCCCTTTACCTTTTTTCACCATTAATGCAAGCACCTGCATGGCACTAATAAGCCCATCACCTGTGGTATTAAAATCAGAAAAGATTAAATGGCTAGACTGCTCTCCGCCAAGATTACAGTTATTTTTAACCATATCTTCCATAACATATCTATCTCCTACTTGAGAACGGATAAGGGAAACACCTTTTTTATTCATGGAGTATTCAAAACCAATATTACTCATAACCGTTGCTACTATGGTATTGTTTTTTAGTTTACCCTGCTCCATCATATCTATGGCACATATACCCATAATTTTATCGCCGTCTACAATATTGCCATATTCATCTGCAAAAACAACCCTGTCTGCATCGCCGTCAAAGGAAATACCCACATCAGCTTTATGTTCCACCACTGCTTTTGCCATATTTTCAGGGTGAACTGCTCCACAGTTATCATTTATATTTGTACCGTTTGGCTCTACATTTAATAAAATTAGCTCTGCTCCTAGCTCTCTTAAAGCAAGGGGAGCAGCTTTATATGAAGCACCATTGGCACAGTCTAAAACAATTTTTAAGCCTTTTAAGTCTATATTTTTTGGAAAGGTATTTTTTACAAATTCCACATATCTGCCAATACCTTCTATTCTATATGCTTTACCAATTGCATCAGGGTCTAAGGCTGGCTCATTATTATCTATCATTCTTTCTATTTCATGCTCTGTAATATCTGGTAGTTTGTAGCCCTGAGAGTTAAAAAACTTAATGCCATTATCGTAATATGGGTTATGGGAGGCACTTATTACAACCCCTGCATCTGCCCTAATAGATTTCGTTAAAAAAGCTATGGCAGGTGTAGGTATAACCCCAACCATTACAGCATCAATACCTGCAGAACAAATACCGGAAACAAGGGCATTTTCAAACATATAACAGGAAAGCCTTGTATCTTTACCTATGATTATTTTTCCATGGGTATCATTATTTTTAAATAAACCAGCAGCAGCTCTGCCAAGTTTTAAAGCAAAATCAGCAGTAAGTGGCTCAACATTTGCTCTGCCACGAACTCCATCTGTTCCAAAATATTTTCTCATCGTTTCTTTATCTCTAAATTTATTTTTTGCGGTGTTAATTCTAAAATATCAACCATTAAGTTTGTTTTATATGCAACAGAACCAGTATAACTTCCTGCTTCTGTAATATTAGAACAGTCTGTTAAAAATGTAACATTATCTAAAAATGTATCTATTACATCTTCCCTGCCCCTTACTAATACAAAATCAAGGGAAGGAGTATTGGCAAGTATTAAATCATTTTTTAAATTCATGCATTCCACAGGCACATTAGTAAACTCATGCTCCACTAAATCTTCTTTTAATTTCACCCTAACTTCCACAGTGTCTGGCTCTATACTTGTTATACCTTCATACTCTTTCATAGAAACATTTAATGCAAAATTTTCACTTCTATCTGATAAGTTTATTTGCATGGTAGATATATTTTCTATATGGGAAACAACACTTTCTGCCCCTGTAATAGTGGCAGTATTAGGTTTTAATGTTATTTTTTCAACTTTATATCCCTTATTAACATCCCCAATAACAGAAGGCAGCACTCGCACTTCTTTTGTGGCAAGTTTATCTAAAGTAACAAATAAAGAATTAGGCTTTACATCTACCACTTCCATTCTTAAAGGTGTTTTAAAATCTGTTGGCAATATCCTTCTAATAGACTGGCCTTCAGGAAATGATGCCACATCAATATTTAATAAAACATCTGAATTTTCAAGACCCTGTAAAAGCCTTGCAGCACCTTTTATGGTAATTGTAACATTTGTATAATCTGAAATAGCAATATGGTCTTTTGGTGTATTTATAAGCTTAACTGGCACTGTCATTTCTTTCATTTCTTCATGACCTGCCACCACCATAAGCCACATACCAAGGGCTCTTAAAACACTAAGTATTTTTAATAATGTTTTATTATTTAACATATTAATCTTCC
>CAMEOC010000278.1 GCA_945929285.1 uncultured Mucispirillum sp. | reverse complement strand
CTTTCTATACTTTATTTTAATGGATAATTTAAGTAATCTTTAAAACATAGCTAAATTATAGGATATTAAAAATAGGGACAGAAAACTACCACTAAAAATGAATTATTTTTAGAAAAATTAAGCACATAAAGCCACCCATATTACAAAAAACTAATATGAAAGAAACGAAAACTGATAAGCAGAGAAGGGACTGCCTTAAAAAATATAAGGCAGTCTTTATATATTCAAAAGGGGGAAAATAAGCCCCTTAAAAAAGACTTAGCTACATTTTAATTAAGCCTTTTTGCTCCAGTTCGTTTTTGCATTCTGTGCAGTATCTTGCAAATGGCACATACTCTAATCTTTTTGGGCTTATTTCATCTTCACATTCAATGCAAACCCCGTATGTGTCGTTTTCAATACGCTGTAATGCTTGATCAACAAGTCTTAGTTTAAGAGCATCTGTTTCCACTCTGCCAAGCATAATATTTTTGTTGTAAATATTATATGCCTCATCGGCTGTGTCTTGAATGCCGTCAGAGCCTAGCTCCAGCGCTTCGTTATACTTGCTATTTAAAGTTTCTATTAACTCTTTTTTCATAGTAAGAAGTTTTTTACGGAAATGCTCTTTAGTCGCCTTATCCATCATTTGCTCCTACTTGTGATAGGGGTGCCCAGTAATTATGGTTACTGCTCTGTATATCTGCTCTGCCATTACCATAAGGCTTAGCTTATAGGAAAATGTCATATCAGAAAGGGACAAAAACTCAGTTGCAGCCTTACGAGCTGGCTGTGATAACCCAGTTGCCTCTCCTATTACAAAAGTTATATTTTTTGAAAGGCTGCGTTTTTCTTTAAACCATTCAGCAAACCCTTCACTTGTAAACTTTTTACCACCTGCATCCATAGCTATAAATATTTCTACAGTGTTTTGCTTACCTGCTTTTTCAAAATACTTTCCGCCTTCCCCCAGTTCTGCAAGCTCCAGCTTAAAATATGGAGTTAGGCGTTTTTGGTATTCCTTTATAAAATCTAATACTTCTTTATCTTTAACTTTACCTTCAACAGCAAGTTTTACAACCATATATTACCTGCTAAAAAGCTGATAAAGAATAACAGCACAACTCATAGATGCATTAAGCGAATCTATATCTGCAGTCATGTTTATTTTTAATTTATAATCTGCCCGCTCTAAAATACTTTCTCTTATGCCCCTGCCTTCTGAGCCTATTATAACACCCAGTGGAAATTTTACAATAGATGATGTTTCTTTTAAATTCACATCACCATTAATATCTGCAGCAGCAATTTTAAAGCCAATTTTCTTAAATTCATCAATAGCCTGGCCTAAATTTACCACCTGGCATACATTTGTATAAAATAAAGCACCGGCACTAGCTTTAAATACTGCAGGGCTAACTTGAGCCTGGTCGTGCCTAGGGATAATTACATTTCTTATACCAAAACAGTGGCATGCTCTGATAATTGCTCCAAAATTATGGGGGTCTTGTATTTTATCTAAAAAAACAACACCTTCTGTATTTTTGCCTGATTTTAGCATATCTTTTAAATCCATATACTCAAAATCATCTACTTCGCAAACAACACCTTGAGTTTCTACCCCATACTTTTCTTCAAAAGCCCGCCTGCCTAAAACTTCAAATGGTACATTTATATTATCAAAATGTATGCTTGCTCCCTGCCTTACAATTATCTTTTTTGCTTTGCCACACTTTTTAGCTTCTAATACTGGGTTTCTGCCTGATATAATCAATTTATTTACCCAGTTCTTTTAATATTTTTTCTGCCACTTTTTCAGGGCTTAAGCCAAGCATATCATATACTTCATCGGCACTGCCTGAAACTGGAAATTCTTCCACACCAAAAGATGTAATATCAAGCATTTTTTTATTTCTTAAAGCCATATTAGCTAATGTGGAAAAAAGCCCAGTGGAAGCTATATGGTCTTCATATGTAAATATTTTTTTATAGCCTGCTATTTCATTAAAAGCATTATCTTTTAAATATGCAGGGCTTGGCACATTTATTACTGATATATTTATGCCTTTTTCTTTTAATATATCATGCACTTTACATGCTCTATATAATGTAGCACCATATGCAAGTAAAGCGTAATCACTGCCTTTTCTTATGGTATTTACTTTACCATATACAAACTGGTAGTTTTCATCAAAATATATAGAACCGTCTTCTTTTGTAATAACAGGCACTTTAGACCTGCCCATAGCCACATGGAAATTACCCTGCTCTTTTGCCACATGCCTAATAACTGCATCTACTTCATTTGGGTCTGCAGGGCATATTATACTAAAGCCAAAAACATTTCTTAAAAGCCCAATATAATCTATACACATGTGAGTTTTACCGTCTTCGCCCACATCTACACCCACATGGGTTGTTACAACTTTTATATTGGCAGAGTTTATCTCATTTAACCTGTGCTGGTTATAAACTTCATCTACACCAAACATACCAAAATCTGCAAAAAAGCTTATTACTCCATTAACAGAAGCTGCCCCTG
>CAMEOC010000277.1 GCA_945929285.1 uncultured Mucispirillum sp. | reverse complement strand
CTAAAACAGCTATTATTTTATTTTTAAGGCTTTCTGGTATATCACCACTTACTATTCTTTGGGCAAGTCCTTCTGCTATGGCAGTTTTACCAACCCCAGGTTCGCCTATTAACACAGGGTTGTTTTTTGTTCTTCTTGAAAGCACATGTATTACACGCCTTATTTCTTCATCTCTGCCTATAACTGGGTCTAGTTTACCATTTCTAGCAGCTTCTGTTAAATTAACAGTATATTTTTCCAAAGTATTCATTTTTTCTTCTGGGTTTTGGTCTGTAATTTTACTGCTACCCCTTATTTCTTTTATGGCTTTTAAAATATTTTTTGCATCAACCCCGTTTGAAGAAAATATTTTTCTTAATGTATAGCCTGCATGTTCAATAGTTCCTAGTAATATATGTTCTGTGGAAACATATTCATCACCCATTTTTTTTGCTTCATCAAAAGCATAATCAATAGCTCTTTGAGCATCATTGGAAAGGGTAGGCTGTGCAGAGCCTGAAACTTTAGGCAGAGAATCTATTACTTTTTTTATCTCTGTTAAAAGTATATCAGGATTAACCCCTAATTTTTGCAGTAATGGCCTTAGTAAACCGTCCTGCTGGGAAATAATAGCATAAGCTAAATGTTCCACCTGTAACATTTGGTGTGATAATTTTTCTGCTAATTTTACAGTTTCTTGTAAAGCTTCTTGAGCTTTAATAGTCATTTTGTTGTAGTTAATCATACTTTTATACCTTCTTTTACTCTTTTTCTATTTTTATGGTTATTTTGTTTTGTTTTTCTTTTGGTATTATTGAAATATCTTCTCCATATTTTATTTTTATATTTGTTTCTATTTGTTTTATTTTTTCATTTAAAGCAGATATTTGTTCCTGCATATTAATAATAATTTCCACACCTGCCAAATTTACCCCGTGCTGCTTTGTTAAGTTTGTAATAAGCTGTAATTTTTCTATATCGTATTCTGAATACAGCCTGTTTTTACCGTCAACTCTTTCTGGCACTACAAGCCCCAGTCTTTCATACTGCCTTAATGTCTGGGGGTGCAGTCCTAATATTTCCGAAGCAACACTTATCATATATTTTGGTAAATTTTTATCCATAATAAAACCTTATAATGTGCCTTTTGCTATAATATCGCTTCTATCTATTGGTGGTGTTAATTTTTGGGCAGATAAAAGCAGATTTTTTGCTTCTTCACTTAAATTATTAGGTGATTTAATATTTATAACTATATATAAATCCCCATAGCTTTCCTTTTTAAGCACAGGCATACCTTTTCCTTTTATCCGTAATTTTTGCCCGCTTTTTACACCAACAGGAATATTAATATTTATTGCACCATATGGGGTAGGCACTGTAAGTTTTGTGCCTAGGGCTGCTTCAAATATATCTATATCCATATTTATATATAAATCATTACCCTGTCTTTTATAAACTGGGTTATCTATAATATTTGTTTTTATATATAAATCACCTGCTGGAACTTTACTGCCTGCAGAATTTCCTTTACCAGCTATTCTTATTTTAGAATCATTATCCACCCCAGCTGGAATTTTTATTTTAATTTTTTCTTACAAAACCAGTACCACGGCAGTCTTTACATGTATCCATAATTTTTTCACCAGTTCCACCACAAACATTACAAGGGGAGGCAAAAAATCCGCCGTCGTTTTTAAGTCCTGTGCCATGGCATGCACTACATGATGTTTTTTTACCACCTGTTCCGTGGCAAGTAGGGCATTCTGCATCTCTTTTTATGTTTAAGTCATAAGTAGAACCTTTTACAGCATCCACAAATGGCACTTTTATGGAATATACAATATCGCTTCCTTTGCTGGCTCTTTTTTGTGATTTACTTCTTGAAGAACGGCTTGAAAAACCACCAAAAAAATCACCAAACAAATCTTCAAAAGAAGTTCCGCCAAAATTAAAATTACGCATATCATCGTAATTCATATTTTTAAAATTATAACCATGGCCGCTGTTTGTAAAAGCATCATGGCCTATGGCATCATATTCTTTTCTTTTTTCTTCATCTGAAAGCACAGCATAAGCTTCTGACAGCTCTTTAAATTTACTTTCTGCTTCTTTATCCCCAGGGTTTACATCTGGGTGATATTTTCTTGCTAATTTTCTATAACTTTTTTTAATTTCATCAGCTGTTGCAGTTTTGCTAACTTCTAGTATGTCGTAATAATTTTTTGCCATATATCCCTCATATATTAGTCTTTTGATATTATTTTTATTGTTTTACTATTGTTTTTATTTGTTTTTGTAAGCACAATTTTTATAAAATACAAATTTCCCATAGGGTCTTTCTATTTTATAGTAGTATTCATCTTCTGGATAAATATTCATAACAGATGATTTTATACCACTTATGGTTAATATTCCTTCGCTAATAGTAACTTCCATATCATTTTCTTTAACACCTGCAAGCTCTGCAATTAATATTATATATTCATCATTTTCAATAACATCCACATAAGGCATAAAGTTGCTTTCTGCCTGTTTAAATGATGAAGCAA
>CAMEOC010000276.1 GCA_945929285.1 uncultured Mucispirillum sp. | reverse complement strand
GCTTTAGAATACAGGGGCTATGATTCTGCAGGCCTTGCAACACTAGAGCATAATAATATAGAAGTAGTTAAATCTGTTGGTAAAGTAGCAGTTTTAGAAGAAGAAACATTTAAGCATAACTTAAAAGGTGTTACAGGTATTGCTCACACCAGGTGGGCAACCCACGGAAAACCAAGCACAATAAACTCTCACCCTCACACAGACTGCACAGGCGATGTGGTTGTGGTGCATAATGGTATTATTGAAAACTATAAAACATTAAAAGAAGAATTGCTTTTAAAAAACCATAAATTTATTTCAGAAACAGATACAGAAGTTATAGCACACCTTTTAGAAGATAAGCTTAAAAATATTACTGAAAATTTTGAAGAAAACTTTCTAAAAGCTGTGGTGGAAGTAACTGATATATTAGAAGGCAGCTATGCTTTAGGTATATTATGGAAAAAAGCACCAAATATGATAATTGGCACCAGGGTAAAAAGCCCCCTTGTGTGTGGTGTAGGTGATGATGAAAACTTTTTAGGCTCAGATATTTCTGCTTTTATTGAGTTTACAAATAAAGCCATATACTTAAACGATGAAGATTTTATAGTTATTAAAAAAGACGAAATAAAAATATATGATAAAGAGCTTCATGAAAAATATTTTAATATTGTAGAGCTTGATATTAGTGCAGAAAACAGTGGCAAAAATGGCTATGAACACTATATGTTAAAAGAAATAAACGAACAGCCTGTAACAGTTAGAAGCACCATAGAAGAAGTTTTAAAAGATATAAACACTGCCTTTGGTATAACAAAAGAAGAACTTAAAAATATTAAAAATATTATGATGATAGGCTGCGGAACAGCTTACCATGCTACAATGGTTGCAAAATACTGGATAGAAGAATTTTGCAATATTCCATGCCAGGCAGAATATGCTTCTGAATATAAATACAGAAAAGTTGCTATGCCTGATGAAACTTTAGCTATATTTGTAAGCCAAAGTGGTGAAACAGCAGATACTGTGGCAGCTTTAGAAAAAGCCAAGGCTGCAGGGTTTAAAACATTATCTATATGCAATGTGTTTGCTTCTACCCTTGCAAGAATGAGTGACTACACCTTTTACACAAAATGCGGTTCAGAAATAAGTGTGGCTTCAACAAAAGCTTTTACTGCACAGCTTGCAGCACTTTTTTCCCTTTCTGTATTAATTGCAGAATCTGTTGGAAATATTACAGCAGAGAAAAAAGATGCCCTTTTAAATGCCCTTGCTAAACTGCCTGTTGCCATAGAAGCAGCAGTTTCTCAAGATGAAAATATTTCAAAACTGGCAGAAAAATATTATAACCAAAGCACTTTCGTATTTTTAGGTAGAAATGTAAACTACCCTATTGCTTTAGAAGGTGCATTAAAATTAAAAGAAATAACATACCTACAGGCAGAAGGTTTTCCTGCTGGTGAAATAAAACACGGCCCTATTGCCCTTATTAATACAGATATGCCTGTTATATCCATTATGCCCCATGACAGCCTTTTTGAAAAAATGGTTAATGCCTGCGAAGAAGTTATGGCTCGTGGTGCAAAAAGCATAGCTATTACAGATGAAAAAGGATATAAAGCCCTGGAAAATAGAATTGAAGATGCCATAATACTGCCTAATGTGGAAGAATACCTTTTCCCATTTTTATCTGTAATTGCTTTACAGATTTTTGCTTACAGAGTGGCAAAACTTAATAACAGGGAAATAGACCAGCCAAGAAATTTAGCAAAAAGTGTTACTGTGGAATAATATATGAAAAAATACGGCTTAAAGTTGTGGTCTATAAATAAAAACTATGTAGATATTGCAAAAGATTTATACAGCAGAAAAATATATGACTATATAGAGCTTTATGCCGTGCCTAGTACTTTTAAAGAATATGCTCACCTTTGGAAAGGCTTAAATATTCCATATATAATACATGCCCCGCACTTTATGCACGGGCTTAATTTTTCAAATTATGAGCAGGAAAAAGAAAATTTTGCCATTGCTTTTGAAGCCTTTAAATATGCAGATTTTTTGCAGGCTGAAAAAGTTATATTTCACCCTGGTATAAAAGGTGATTATAAAGAAACTGTAAGGCAGATAAATAAATTAAAGGATGAGCGGATATTAATAGAAAATAAACCAAAAAATGTGGCTGTAACAAATGAATATTTAACCCCTGATGATGTATGTGTAGGTTATGATTTTACCCAGATATCATATATTTTAGAAAACACTGGTGTAAGATTATGTTTAGATATTGGCCATGCCACATGTGCTGCAAACAGTATGGGTATAGATTATAAATTACAGCTAAAAGATTTTATTAAATTAAACCCATATATGTACCACATAAGCGATGGGGATATTTCAAGCGGTGTAGATAAACATTACCATATAGGCTCAGGAAGTTATGATTTTAATACTATATTTTCCCTTATCCCTAAAGATGCTGTAATATCTATTGAAACAGAAAAAGATTCTAAAGAAAACCTGGATGATTTTATTGAAGATGTAGAAAAACTTAAAGCATAT
>CAMEOC010000275.1 GCA_945929285.1 uncultured Mucispirillum sp. | reverse complement strand
GGTGTATTAGTAGCAGAAGTAACAAATACAGACCGTGCTTTAGCTTCTGTTACAAGTGTAAGAGACCCAGAAAACATATTAACTACTGGTTCTGCAGGTATGACTATTACAGCAAAAGGACAGACTGATAATATAACTAGTGCTTCTGTTTCTACACATACTTTATCTGCAATGCAGACATATCATGGAGCAGAAGGCAGTCAAACTAACTGGAGAATATCTTCTGCAACTTTTACACATAATGATAATACTATAAGTGGCTACTATGAATTAGAAATTGTAAGCACAAATAATGGCAAAGTAACTGGTGGTTTTACATACCGTTATAGATATATGGATAGCAAAACTGGTGAACTTAGCTCCTGGGTAGAAGATACAGTAGCAGCCAATGCAACCGCAACTATTACATTAAGTTTAGGTGGTAATAACCCTGCTGAAGCAGAGATGACATTAAGAATGCCGGGTGGTGGAGCAATTATTCAACCAGGAGATAAAATAGTTTCAGTATTTGATGCTGCTTCAGCACAATTTAATGGTGCAGCCAGTGGTTCAGGTTCACTTCAAATTGATAATGGGCCAGTACTTACATACTCTGCAGCAGGAAGTTTAGTAAAAGCAGATAATGGGGACCAGGTGGTAGATTTTAATGAAATCAAATACCATATGGCAAACTTAGACCCAAAAACAGGTATAGTAAACTATGGCAGCTTAACAGTAGAATTTAGAGAAGGTACCCCTGGTGCTACTACACCAACAGCAGGTGTATTAATATCTGGCACTACAACGGTTAATGTAAGAGATTCTGGGCCTGCAACAAAAGATACAAAACTGGCAGATTTAACACAGTTTACAAATGCTGATGGAGTAAATATATTAGCAAATACACAAGAGCTTACAATATATAACATGGGTAAATCTACTACAATTTACTTAGAGCAGGATGATACCATAGAAGATTTTGATAAAAAATTAACAGCGGCATTAATAGAGCTTGGTTTAGGTGCAGACCCATCCACTGAAAACGGTCAGATTGTAAATGAAAGCATTGTTCGCTATGTAAGTAAAGAAGGTGTTGCAAACAGCGGTGCAAATAAAGCAACTGCCAATACTAACGAATCTGTTCCTGGCACATTTGTAATACAAACTGCAGCTTTAGGGGTAGATAGTGAGCTTGTTTTCACAGCAGACCAAAATGTTATGAATGCACTAGGTTTAAGCACTATTCAAAAAGGTGTAAACTCTAGTATAGATGTAACTGTTACAGATGCTCACTCTGGTAAATTTATAGGTAGCGATAATATAAATGACGGCAGAACAAGAAATATTATTAACGGTATAGATATAACAGTAGAACAAGATGCTGGTGTAGAACCAGTATGGAACGACAGCACAAAATCATTTGAGTTTAAATCAAATGATAAACCTTCAACAGCTTATTTACACCTTGTAGATAACCGCACTGAACTCCAAATAGGTGCTAATGAAGGCCAAACTTTAAATATATCTGTAAGCCAGCTTGACACGACTGGGCTCGAAATTGATGATGTATATGTTATGGATATGGAATTATCCCAAAGGTCTATAACAAAAATAGATAAAGCACTGGAAATTTTATCTGCTACCAGGGCTACTGTAGGTGCTCAAATGAATAGGTTAGAGTACACTATTAATAACTTAGAAACAGCTAGGGAAAACTTAACAGCTGCTGAAAGCCGTATAAGAGATTTAGATATAGCAGAAGAAACAACAAACTTAACTAAAAACCAAATTTTAGTTCAGTCTGCTACATCTATGGTGGCTCAGGCTAATAAAATACCACAACAAGCCTTAGCATTAATGCAAAATATTGGTTAAAATAAAATAAGCCTTCTTCTTAAAATAGAAGAAGGCTCTTTTCTTTATACCTAATTGGTATAATATTTGTTATTTTAATTAGAGTTTTTCCACATCATCTTTGCAAGGGTAAGTATATCTTCAGAAGGGTATGACTGCACCACATTTTCTACCCTTTCGCCCTGCAGTTCTGATATTACATTTTTTAACTCTCTATTTACTTCTTCTACACTTTCCAGGCGAAACTCACTGGAGTTTTTATTCATATGTGCAGAAAGAAGCCTAATATCATAAATATCACTAAAGTTTACTTTATGGACCTTAGCTTTATCCAATTTCTTCTCATCTTGAGAGGAGCGGTATGAAGAATCATTTAAGCTGGTATCAATACGCGATACTTTATTAATATTATCCATAGTAAAATCCTTAAAGGGCTTTAAATTTAAAGCTTTACCTTTATATATTTATCCATACTTGAATAAAAAAGCTATATTTGGTTGAAATAAATATTTTAAGCAACTTTTTAAAATATAGCCAAATTATTTTTAGTGCAGGTTTTTTACCTGCACTTATATTTATTAAGCAAGCAATGTCATTGCATAAGCTGGTATTTGGTTAGCTTGCGCAAGCATAGCAGTTGCAGACTGCATTAATACTTGCTGAGCTGCTAAATCGCTGGAAGCTGTAGCTATATCTAAATCTCTTATACGGCTTT
>CAMEOC010000274.1 GCA_945929285.1 uncultured Mucispirillum sp. | reverse complement strand
AGCTATTGAGGCAGCTCGTGCTGGGGAAGCAGGTAGAGGCTTTGCGGTGGTTGCAGATGAAGTTAGAAACTTAGCAGAAAAAACATCTAATTCCACAAAACAGATTGGGGAAACAGTAAGTGATATGCAAAAAAGTATTACAACAGTTACATCTAGAATGGATGTAATTACTAAAATGCTTTTAGAGCAAAGGTCAGGTATTGATTCATCATTTAACAACTTCCAGGATATATATAATTCAAGCCTTGATTTAAACCAGTCTATTAGTGAGATTATGGCAGCTTCTGAAGAACAAAATGCCGTTATCCACCAAATTGGCTCAAACCTTAGGGAAATGAGTGAAGAATCTAATATAATGACTGGTAAAATTTCAGAACTTTTTAAAATGTTTAATGATATGGCAATGTCATTAAATACTTTGGAAACAAAATATTCAGGTATTAAATATAATTCTAAAGCAGGTTCTTTTATTGCAGCAAAAACTGCCCATATAGCATTTATGAGAAGAATGCTTGTAAATAACTATATGAAAAATGTTATACAGCTTCCGAACCATATAAACTGTGCTTTTGGTAAATTTTACTATGGTGATGGTATGGATTTATATGGAGATGATAAAGATTTTAGAGCAATTGAGCCAATACATAAAAGAGTTCATGATTTAGGTAATATGATTATGGAAAATGTAGACCGTCAACGTTATACAGATAATAACCAGCTTGTTATAGAACTAAAACAAAATGTAGATGAGCTTGTTGGTATATTAGATAAACTTATTGATAGATATAGTTAATATAAACTTTTAAAAAATATAAGCCCATGTAACTTAATACATGGGCTTTTTTATTATGTATATTTAAAAAATTAAAAATTATACATCTAAATTATTTATATTAATTAGTGCCTGCAGGTAGATTTTAATCATCTTTTTAAAATTATCTAAATCTAAATATTCATTGCTTTGGTGAGCCAGCTCCTCATCCTGAGGAAATTTTGCACCAAAGGAAACAGCATTAGGCATAGAAGTGCAATATGTTCTACCGCCAATGGTTATAGGTTTTGCTTCTTCATTTGTAATAGCATTGTATGCTTTTAAAAGCTCCTGCAGGTATATATTATGTTCATCTACATATAATGGTTCAATATGTTTTTTAATTTGGCCCAGCATCATTAATTTTTCAGTAATAAGCGGCAGTTTTGCTTCAAATTTAGAAGGTTTCATAGTAACAGGGTAGCGGATATCAAAATGAATTTGTAAATCTTTTGATTTATACCTTAAAAGCCCAAGATTAATGGTAAGCTCTCCAAATTCATCTTTAAAGTTTATACTAAGATTTCTTGCAATATTTTTATCATCAAATATTAAAGCCATACTTCTTATCCAGTGCATAAGCTCCCATGGGCCGTAATCTAAATCTGGGTGGGCTAAATATTTAAAAAGCTTATACATGGCATTTATTCCATCTGGTGCATTCATGGAGTGCATTTGTTTGCCAAAAGCTGTTACTTTTAAATATTTTTCTTCAAAATATTCTATTTCTAAATCATCTCCTGCTATTTCTTCCAGCTGTCTTTTAAGCATGGCAATATTACCAGAAAAATAAGCAACAGCTTCATCTGGCACAATATTTACAACCTGACCACATGTTAGCCCTAAAAGTTTTATAGGCTCATGGCCCTGGTGAACAAATTCTCTTGTAAGAGCAATCTGTATTTGCCCTTTTTCACCATTTACAGCAGGAAATGAAGCATCTGGGGAAAAGGAAAACACAGGTATTTCTTCAGTTTCTTTATATCTTTTTAAGCAGCGCATAGATGTTTCTTCATCACAGCCTGCAATTATACGAAACCTTTTATTTAATTTATAATTATTTTTTAATATATGTAAGGCAGTATAGGCTGCTATTAACGGGCCTTTATCATCTGTTGTGCCTCTGCCATACATTTTGTTATTATCTATTACAGCATCGTATGGGTTATGTTTCCATTTATCCATATTACCAACAGGCACCACATCTAAATGGGCTAATATTCCTATTAAATCGCCTGTGCCACACTCTGCATAGCCTGCATAGTTTTCAATATTTTTTGTGGTAAAGCCGTCACTTTCTGCTAAGAGTAAAAATTTTTCTAAAGATAACGCAGCACCGTTTCCAAAAGGTTTTAAAGCATCAGCAGTGGAGCTGTCATATTCTGAATTTATTTGAATAAGTGAAGCTAAATCAGATACTGCCTTATCAAAATATTCATTAACTAAAATATCTATATGTTTCATAAAATCACCAGTATATATTTTTGTATATTATATACATTATAACATTTATTTCAACCATATATATTTTATTTATTATCAAGGCAGTATTTATGAAGCAGTAAAGCACAAATTAATGCACAAACTGCCAGTATTCCGCCGCCTATGCCAATATATTCCATACCTATATTATCCACAAAAATACTGCCACACATAGAGCCAAAAGGTATGCCAAAAGTAAAGGCAAAAGAGCTCATAGAAGCAGCTAAAGTTATTGCACCAGGGTATGCTTTTGTGG
>CAMEOC010000273.1 GCA_945929285.1 uncultured Mucispirillum sp. | reverse complement strand
CAGCTGAGCAGAAAGTTCAATATTTTTTCCACCTATAGATATTATTTTTGATTCCACCTGCTCCATTAAATATCTACCTGCACCCATATTTCTATACTCTTTCATAACTGCAAACCTGCCAACTACCCATACATTATTATCCTGCTTATAAAATCTAGCTGTTGCCACAGGTTTTTCATTTTCCTTTATAAGTATATGAATACTTGTATTATCTTTTTCATCAAATTCATCTACAAAGCACTGTTCCTTAACAAAAACAGTTTCTCTTATATATATGGTATCTTTTGAAGGTTTATTAAAAAATTCTATTTTTAAGCTATTAAAATCCATTAATATATCACCTGTTAATTTTTGCTTGTTTCCATATCTATATGGTAGCTTCTTTCTTTATCTACTATTTCCACAGCCTTTTGGAAGCTGTTTATAAACAAATCATTTATATTTTTGCCACCTTTTATGGTTATATTATACGAAAGCCTGTTATGGTGTTTTAATACAATATTTTTAATATTATCAGTTATTTTCTTTAATATACTATATTCAAAACTATCTTTCCCAAAAACAGATGAAGCAAAAAATAACTCTGCTTTAAAATTTTCCACAGATATTTTAGCACTTTCTCTATCATAGTCGTAATATTTATCAAATCGTTTCATAATATTTACATATTCTTCAAATAAGTCTTTACTTTTTATATAGCCTTGTAAATATTCTAATGCAAAGGAAGTGCCTGCAACTTTTTCTAAATATTTATTACTTAATATATAGTTATCAAATTTTTTTGCAAAGGTTAATATGGTTTTTTCTGTAAATTCTTTATTTTTAAAATAAATGGTAGATTTATGGTGTGATTTTAGGTAGTTTATATATGTATTGCACCAGTAGTTTGTTTTTATGTATGTTTTTTCTGGCATTAAATCTATACTGCCAAAACATTCAATATTTATAGGAAGTGATTTAAAGCGTTCATCTACAAATATTTTATAGGCTGCTTCTGCTTTAAAAGAAAAATCTGCATTTTTATAATAAGGTGTTAATGTAAAACCAATATTTTTTACTTCTATATTATATCTATCTTTATCGTATAATATTTTTTCTGCACTACATTCTATACTTCTTTTTCCGCTGCATTTAAAATCTGTATATTTAAGTTTAAAATCTTCTGATTTATTTCTTATATTATCAAGGGATAAGTTAAAGGAACTTTCCACAGTTTTAGAAAAGTAGTTTATGGTGTAATTTACATACTCTTTAAGGGCGTATATAGTTACAGATATTACTATAAGTATAGATGTTGTAGTGATTACTGCTTTTTTCATAAGATAAAATGAAAAAAAAGGCTTAAATTAATAAGCCTTTTTATTTAAAATTTACTTACTGCTTATTTTAATATTATAAAGAGTAGGGTCAAAGCCCATGAAAAATACATCATCTATTTCCATGGTCTCTTTTAAGTTTGCACTAGCTCCAATAAGGTTGTGCTCTTTCTTTAATATATTATCAATAGCATCTATGGATTCTTTTATATATTTGGCATCTTCACTGCCATTATCACCACCCATCATCTCAATAAGCATTTTTGCACTTTCAAATTCTTGTTTTACTGCATCTAATGTCATTGGTTCTGAAATGCCTACTTTATTTATAACATCTATAAAATCTTCAGCTAAATTATCACTAGAAATTATGTATTTGCCATCTTTTAAAGCATATTCAACACTTGATAATGTATTATCTAATAAAGCTTTATCTTTTTGAAATTTTTCTATTAATGATATAAAGTTACCATCATTAAATTCAGTATGTTTTGCATATATTGTGCCTTCAAAATCTGATTTAATTTTATCCAGCTCACTATTACATTTTATTTTGTTTATAATGTATGTGTTACCGCCATCAAGCTCTGCTCTATCTGTACATTTTATTTTTTGGTTAATGGTGCTGCCATTTCCTACTTTTATATTAGCTGCAATATCAGTATTTATGGATAAGTCAGCAGTTTTTATACCAGGTTTTATATTAAATTCATTGTTTTTAGCATTAATCTCTAGTTTATCATCAGAAAACTTAAATAAAGCAGATTTACAAGATATTTCAGTAGAACCTTTGCACTTAAATTGTGTATATTCTACTACTGTGCCTTCTAATGCATCTGCTTTTATTTCTTCTAAAGCTGTATTTAAAGACTTTTCTATTTCTGCAGCTATTTTACTTGCCTGGCTTGTTATAAAAAAATAAACTGTTGCTGCAATAATGATTAAAACAATAATAACACTTGAAATAATAATACCTGTTTTAGATTTTGGTTTGTTTTGGTTTTGCTGCTTAGAAAAATTTTCTGCCTGTGCTTTGGCTGTTTCTTCCGCCTGGCTGTTTTCTTCTGAGCTGTTATTCATATTTTCCTCACTCATTATATTCCCTCTTTAAAATATATTATCTGTATTAGATATCATATATAATGTTTTTATGCAATAGTTAAAATATGCTAATTGTTACTTTCTATTTTTATTATTAAATCTTTAAAAAATTTCTCCATACTTTCTATGCTGTTATAG
>CAMEOC010000272.1 GCA_945929285.1 uncultured Mucispirillum sp. | reverse complement strand
CAGAAGATTTTTTAATATACCCTGCCGCTAAAATAGAAACAGATGAAGGCACTTCTAAAAGCTCTTTCTCTACCTTGGTAGCTGTTACTTTTACAGCTGTTGTTTTTATATTGTTAGCATCTTGAGCATACCCATAAAAGTAAAGTAACAAAATAAAACTGCAGGTTATTAATAATTTTTTCATAGGCTAACCTTTTCACTGTTTACCATATTTTTATCACCTTGAAACTGTAAGGTAAGTTTTATATATTCCTGTAAAAGCTGGGAAAGGTTTACAAACCAAAACTGCCCTGCAAGAGTTAAAATTATTTTATTATTTTCATATTTTATTACACCTGCATCTTCCCATTGGTTAAGAAGTTTGGAACAAATTGAAGTAAGTGGTAAGTTATATTTATTTTCAAGGTATGCTAAATCTAAATATCCTGTTTCAAAATATTCACTAATTTCTTTATACAAGCTGTAATTTACCCCAGGTATGCTTATACCCATAATAGGTTTTATACCATTTTTTACAGATTCTAAATAACCTTGATAATCTCGCAGTATCATATAACCATAACCATTTATATTACCACCTGCACCTGCACCAAAAGAAAGGCAGCTGGCATAACCACGAGCAAGCCTGTTATATATATTTCTTTCTCTTGTTGTTCTCTGCCAGTGGTTTACACTTATGCGTGTATAAAGGGCATTTTGCATAAGCTCTACACTTTTTATAAAAAGTTCTGTTTTTTCTTTTATATTTAATGCAGGGTTTATACTGCCATCTGCTATTCGTTTACCTAAAGGTGTATTTGGAAATACATTTAATTGGTAGCAGTCAAAGCCATCTATTTCTAAATTTTGGGCTAATAAAATATCATCTACCCAAATTTCCATGGTTTGATTAGGAAAACCATATATTAAATCAAGAACAATAGCAGCCTGGTTATATTCTTTTATCATATTTATTCTTTCTATAATTGTATCTCTATCGCTTCTTCTACCCATTGAGCGTCTTAATTCTGTATTAAAACTTTGCACACCAAGAGAAAATCTGTTTACTCCACCTTGAAGATAAGCTTCAACTTTTTCTTTTGTCATATTGGAAATTCTGCCTTCCATGGTGATTTCACAGTCATTGGCAAGAGGTAAAGCAGAAGAAATATATTTTAAAAGCCTAGATATATCCTCCACTTCAAGGGCTGTTGGAGTACCACCACCAAAATACAGTGCATTTATTGGGTCAGAATTTATAGCTGTTGTATTTTCCCATAATTTTATTTCATTAATTAAAACATCAGTATATATTCTACTTTGCTCTCTCCTATATGGCTGGTTGTAAAAACCACAGTATAAACAATGAGTTTCACAAAAAGGCACATGTATATAAGCTGCAGTTCTATTTTTTCTTTCCTGGTTTAATACATTTTTTAAAACTTCCTGTGTTTGCTCTTTGGGTGCAAACCTATCCATAAGCCCTGCATGGACTGCTGTTTTTTTACTAAAAGCATCCACAATTACATTATCACTTTTATTAACACAGTATCTTTCAAAATTTTCTTCAGGGTTTATGTTTTCTATTTTTTTGTGAAATGTTTCCATTTGCCACTTCCTGTAATATTGATTTACTTTATCTATAACCTATACACCTTTAATTTTATAAATGCAAGTATTTTTTGATATTAATTATCATTTATTTTTAAATAAAATATTTAAAATATATTATAAATTATTAATATTAAATAATTAAAATTATTAATATAATTTTATAACAATAAAAATTTTTATTTTTTATATATTATTTTTTAGCTTAAATTAAATAAATAAAAATCTTATTGTTGACATTTAAAGGGTTATATATAATATTATGTCTTTATTTATTTGGAGGAAAGTGATGAAGTTTTCATTTGCAGTTGTTCCTGTTATAATATTATCTATTGTAGCAGTTATTGTTTTTGCTGTTTTTTCTTTTACTGAAAAAATAGATGCTGGTTATACTGGTATTAGAGTAAACTTATACGGCTCTGAAAGAGGGGTTGATGATGTGGCAATAGTTTCAGGTAGAGTGTGGTATAACCCGCTTACCCAAGAAATATATAAGTTCCCTATTTTTATGCAAAATGTAGTATATAATAATGAAAATATTATGCAGTTTCAAACAAGGGAAGGTTTAACAACTTCTGTTCCTGTTGGGGTAAACTTTACTATTAACAGTGATAAAGTGCCAGATTTATTTAAAAAGTTTAGAAAACCATTGGAAGATATACAAGCAGGATATTTAAGAACTCAAATACGCAATATATTAATTGAAAATGCCAATAAGTATTCTGTGGAAGATTTAATTGAAAGGCAGACAGAATTTTTAATGGAATTAAATACAGCAGCTAAAGCAAAATTAGAGCCAGAAGGGTTTATGATAGATACTATTACATTTGTTCTCCCGCCTAAATATGACCAAAAAATTGTAGATAGAATAAATGAAAAAGTAGAAAAAACTCAAGAAGCTGAAAAAGTTAAAAGAGAGCTTGATATTACTTTAGCAGAAAATGCTAAAAAAGAAGCTGTGGCACAAAACGAA
>CAMEOC010000271.1 GCA_945929285.1 uncultured Mucispirillum sp. | reverse complement strand
AAGATAAAAGCTACCCAATACCTTTTGCACCAATGCTTGGGGCAGCAGCCATTATATATATGTTTTTTGAAGAACTGCTTAACAGCTACTCATGGAGCAGTTTATTATAAATTAATAAATTAGAGGTGTATCGGTGGAAGATATAAACACACAGCTTGAATTAATCAAACGCGGCACAGCAGAGATTATTTCAGATGAAGATTTAATAGCAAAATTAAAAGAAAACAGACCTTTAAATGTAAAAGCAGGTTTTGACCCAACCGCTCCAGATTTGCATTTAGGCCATACAGTTGTATTGCAAAAAATGAAACATTTCCAAGAACTTGGCCACAATGTTACATTTTTAATTGGCGACTTTACAGGTATGATAGGCGACCCAACAGGTAAATCTGAAACAAGAAAACCACTTACTAAAGAGCAGGTTATAGCAAATGCTGAAACATATAAAGAGCAAGTTTTTAAAATATTAGACCCAGAAAAAACAAAAATTTGCTTTAACTCCAGCTGGCTTGAGCCTATGACCATGAAAGAAACACTTACTTTAATGGCTAAATTTACAGTGGCAAGAATTATAGAACGCGATGATTTTCAAAAAAGATATACATCAGGCCAGCCAATAGGTATGCACGAATTTATGTACCCTATTATGCAGGGATATGATTCTGTATGTATGGATGCTGATATTGAACTTGGCGGCACAGACCAAAAATTTAATCTGCTTGTAGGTAGAGACCTTTTAAGGCAGTATGGTAAACAAGCTCAAGTTGCAATCACTATGCCTATTATAGAAGGTATAGACGGCGTGCAAAAAATGAGTAAATCTCTTGGCAACTATGTAGGTATATCTGAAAGCCCTAAAGATATGTTTGGAAAATTAATGTCTATTACTGATGAGCTTATGTATAGATATTATACATTACTTAGTGATAAGAGCTTATCTGAAATAGAAAAAATGAAAAAAGAAATAGAAGAAGGCTCATACCACCCTATGCAGGCTAAAAAAGATTTAGCAAGAGAAATAGTTGCCAGGTACCATGGCACAAAAGCAGGTGTGGAAGCAGAAGAAGAATTTGTGCGTATTTTCTCCAATAGAAATACCCCAACAGATATTCAAGAATATGAAATATCTGGCAGCTTTTTAGATATTATACTTGCTTTAAATTTTGCATCATCAAAATCAGAAGCAAGAAGGCTTGCAGAACAAGGTGGCGTTCATTTTGAAAATGAAAAAGTGTATGATTTAACTATTACACCAGCCCATGAAGGTATTTTAAAAGTTGGCAAAAGAAAATTTGCAAAACTTATTAAATAAAACAATCTAAATTAGTATAAAATATACTGGTTTAGTTAATATATAGAGAACTATTTTATTTTAAGCTTTATAGCAGGAGGCATATTACCGTGTCTATTGTAAGGCCTTTTAAAGGCGTTAGGTATAATACTGAACAAGTATTATTAAAAAATGTTATTACTCCACCTTATGATGTTATCTCTCCAGAAATGAGAGAAAATTACCTTGCAAAATCACCATATAATGTGGTGCAAATTGATTTACCTGTTGGTGATGATGACAGATATACTATTGCAGGTAACACATACCGTAAGTGGAAGGAAGATGGAATTTTACAAAAGGATAAGGATAAATCTTTTTATCTTTACGAACAAGTTTATGAATATGGTGGTAAAACTTATGTTCGTTCTGGGTTTGTGGGTGCTTTAAAATTATCTGAATTTGGTAAAGGCCAAGTTTTCCCACATGAAAAAACATTATCTGGTCCTAAGGTTGATAGATATGAACTTATGAAAGCATCAAAAGCTAATTTTTCACAGATTTTTGGGCTTTACCAGGATAGTGAAAACAGGCTTGCAGGACTATTTAATGATGTGAAAAAAACAATGCCTGCAGCTTCTGCTGTTGATGAAGCAGGGGTTAAACATTCTGTTTGGGCTATTAGCGATGAAGAAAGCATTGTAAAAATTGAAAGCTTTATGAGAGATAAGGCTATCTATATTGCAGACGGCCACCACAGGTATGAAACAGCACTAAAATATAGGGATGATATGCGTGCAGAAGAAGGTCTTACAGAAGGTGAAGAACGCAATTATGACTATGTGATGATGATGTTTGTAAACTTTATGGATGAAGGCTTAAAAGTTTTCCCAACTCACAGGGTTATAGATGTAGCTGAAGATTTTGATGATAAAACATTTATAGAATATGCTTCTACTTTATTTGAAATAACTAACCTTGAAAACCAGCAGGCAGCAGATGAATACCTTAAAAATAATGTGGAAAATGCTGGTGCATGGGTATTTTACGGAAAACAGGGTATATATGGAATGAATCTTCTTGCAGAATCTTATGAAAACTTACATGCTGTATATAGAAAAGTAAGCACATACTTATTAGAAGATTTAGTGTTGAAAGGTTATTTTAAATACAGCGATGAAAGGTTACTTGCAAAAGCAGGAATTCATTTTATCCAAACATGGGAAGAAATCAATGATTATAAAAAAGCACATTCTTCCGTTGCTTTTATATTAAATGGGGAGCATATGCAGTCTATTAG
>CAMEOC010000270.1 GCA_945929285.1 uncultured Mucispirillum sp. | reverse complement strand
GCCTTTTGTTACAGAAAGTGTTACATTGCCGCTTGCTATGTTTGCAAAAACTACACCCTGTTTTTCCATTTTATAAAAATCTGCCACGGAAAATTTAGCTGCTAAATATTTTATATACACTTCTTCTGAAGGCTCTAATATTATTATATCTATATCTGTATGTATTTTCACATAGTCTATGAAAAAATCTTTATTTAAAGCTTCACGTACTTTATAGTCTTTTATGCCGTATTCTATTAGCTTGTTTTTAAAGCCCTTTAATATTTCTGTGGCGTTTTTTACATGCTCTAAGGATATAAAGCCTTGAGAAAAAGTATCCACCCCCAGCCTTAAGGGTTTTATAAGGTAGTCTATTTCTTTTACACCTTTACTGCTTACTTCTGATATGGCCATACGAAAGGCACTAGCACCAATATTTATTATAGCATACAGATATGTTTTCATAGTTTATATAAGCTCCGCAGTCATGCCTGTTACTTTTTCCAGTAGGTCTTTTTTCTTTTCAAAGCCTGCTTTTTCCATTTCTATGTTGTAGTTTTTATCTACTTCCAGACTAAAAATTATTTTGTTTTCTTCTAATTCTATATTTATATCTTTTATTACTTGAGAATGTGTTCTATCAAGCCCATCAGCTATACGCAAAATGGCTGCTAGTTTTGAAACCTTTTCTTTTGCATTATTTGAAAGCACAGCATAGTTTTCATGGCTTGATTTTGGCATAGAACGCCTGTGGTATCTTGCCACATTGGCTATTACTGCTATTTCATCATCATTAAAGCCTGGCAGCTCTGTATTCATTATTAAGTAGTATGAATGCTTATGATGTTTTGAATATGCAATGTGAGTGCCTGTATCATGAAGCATGGAAGCAGCTTCTAAAAGCCTGTAATCTTTATCATCAAGAGATAATATATTTTGAAGTTTAGTAAATAATATTTTAGAAAGCCTTGTAACCTGCTCTGCATGGTTTTCATCAAAAAAATATTTTTTACCTGTTTCTAAAAGCCGTGCATAAGCCACATCTGTATTGCCACCTTGAAACATAAGCTCTATACCCATTTTATTCATAACATCAATTGTAAGCCCTGCACGAAGCCCACCGGAAAGAGTGTAAAAACCATTTAGGGAATACCTTTTTATAAGCAGATTTACAAGTATGGAGGCACTTAATATTATATCTGCCCTGGTTGGCTCAATGCCAGATATTTTAAGCCGTTCTTCTAAACGCTTGCCAGATATTTCATTGAAAAAATGTTTGGAAAAAACACTGTCTACAAACTTAACAGCTGCATCAGAAAAATTCTGCCTTTTATTATATATGGCAGAAATATTATTAATTGTGCCACCAGAGCATATTAATTTTGTAACATTTGCATTAGGCAGTATAGTATCTAAAGTTTTTGTTAAATACTGCTTTAAGGCTTTTATTTGGGACTGGGTGGGAATATCACCCTGTAAGTATTCATAGTTTAGTTTTGAGCAGCCAAGGGGTGTGCTTTCAGATGTTATAAGGTAGCCTTTTTCTGCATAGCTAAATTCTGTGCTGCCGCCACCCATATCTACAAGCAATACATTGCTGTCATCCATTTGAAAGTAATATGATGTTGCTAAATACATAAGGCGGGCTTCTTCTTTACCTGATATTATTTCTATATCTATGCCTGTTTTTTCTTTAATGTATTGGGCTACTTCCTGGCCGTTTGCTGCTTCACGAAATGAAGCTGTGGCAACAGCACGGCACATTTCCACATTTTCACTATCCATTATGGTTTTAATATTTGTAAGCACCTGCAAAAGAGTTTCTATGGCTTCTTCTGAAAATCTGCCTGTTTTATATACATTATCGCCAATGCGAACAGTGGCTTTATGGTCGTTTACCACTTTATATGTCCTATCTATTACCCTTGCCACCTGCAAACGAATAGAGTTGCTGCCTATATCTATTACTGCAATAGTTTTGTGATTGTTTTCCATAATAGCCCCCTTGTAATGCTTATGAAGTATTATACCATAGGAAATAAAAGTTGTCAAAGCGGAGAAGGTAAAAGAAATGATTTTACAAGTTAGTATTGATTTTTTTTAATTATTGTATATACTAAATGTATATACAAGGTGATAAAATGAAACACAATAAAATGCAGAAAACAGGGAACTTATTAAAATCTGACATAAAACCAAAAGTGCGTGATATTAAAAATGGAAGTGTAGTAAAATATGCTAAAGTATTTAATAATGGTGGTTCGCAGGCTGTAAGAATTCCAGCAGAATATAAATTTGACAGTAGTGTAAAAGAAGTAATAATAGAGAAAAAAAATGACTGTATTATTATACAAGCAGTGCAGCCATCATATGATAATTTAATAAAAGCGGTGAATAATTTTTCTGATGATTTTATGAGTGAAAGAGTTCAACCAAAATTAGAAACAAGAGATTTATTTTAGGGATTTATTTTAATGAAATATATGCTTGATACAAATACATGTATATTTATTATCAAACAAGATGAAAATGTATTGCATCATTTAAAATGTAAGAGCACAAGACATATGTTACAAACAAGTGGATAAAAAAATACCTCTTA
>CAMEOC010000269.1 GCA_945929285.1 uncultured Mucispirillum sp. | reverse complement strand
ATACCGCCACCTGTACCACCTAAGGTAAACCCTGGGCGAATAATTAAAGGCCAAGTGCCTATGGTTTCTGCAACAGCTATTGCTTCCTGCATAGTGTGGGCTGAACCTGAACGAGGAAGGTCAAGGCCTATTTCTTTCATTGTCTTTTTAAATAACTGCCTGTCTTCTGCTTTATTAATACTTTTAACAGAAGCACCAATCATCTCCGCCCCATAGCGTTTTAAAATACCTTTGTCGTAAAGTTCAACAGCTAAGTTTAAGGCAGTTTGCCCACCTAAAGTAGGAAGCACCGCATCTGGTCTTTCTCGTCTTATTATTTCATGTAATATATCAACAGATAGTGGCTCAATATAAGTTCTATCTGCAAATTCAGGGTCTGTCATAATAGTTGCTGGGTTTGAGTTTACAAGCACTATTTCAAAGCCTTCATTTTTAAGTGCTTTACAAGCCTGCACACCAGAGTAGTCAAACTCACAGCCTTGGCCTATTACAATGGGCCCTGCCCCAATTATCATTATTTTTTTTATGTCATTTCGTTTTGGCATCTTAACGCTCCATCATTTTTCTAAATATTTCAAAAAGATAAAGAGAATCATTTGGCCCAGGTGCTGCTTCTGGGTGATACTGCACACTAAAAAATGGCTCTGTTTTATGTCTTATACCTTCTAAAGTATTATCATTCATATTAATGTGAGTTACTTCTAAACAAGATGGTATATTTTCCATAGATAAAGCAAAGTTATGATTTTGAGATGTGATTTCCACTTGGTTATTAAGCAGGTTTTTTACAGGATGATTTAAGCCATGGTGGCCAAATTTAAGCCTGTAACAAGAACAGCCTGCAGAAATACCCATTATCTGATGCCCTAAACATATTCCCATTAAAGGTTTTTTACCTGTAAAATATTTTGCTGCCTCAATAGCATAAGTAAGGGATGAAGGGTCTGCCGGTCCATTCGATAAAAACACACCATCCACATTCATTTCCATTACTTTTTTTGGGTCATAGCCTGCTGGCACTACTGTTACCTGCATATCATGAGCTGCTAAACTTCTTAATATGTTATATTTCACACCAAAATCATAAGCAACTACTTTATATTTACCAGTTTCGTTCCAGGTATAAACTTCTCCAGCTGTAACTTTTGCTGCATAGTCTTGGTTATCAAGCCCTTCCCACGCTTTTGCTTTTGCAACAGCTTCTTCATAAGTAACATCATCATCTGAACAGTGAAGAAAACCTTTTAATGAACCCTGTTCCCTAATCATTAATGTAAGACGCCTTACATCAATACATGCAATAGCTGGAATATTATGTTTTTTAAGCATATCTTGCAGGCTTATTTGAGAAGAAAAGTTAGATGGCTCATTAATATTACATACTATCAAACCATTTAAAAAAAGACTGCGTGATTCTAAAAAGTTTAAATCAATACCATAGTTGCCAATTTCTGGTGCTGTAAGTGATACAAACTGCCCAGCATAAGATGGGTCGCTAATTATTCCTTCATAACCACTCATACCTGTATTAAATACAGTTTCTCCAAGTTTATCTACTTTTGCTCCAAAAGAATATCCTTTGAAAATCTCACCATTTTCAAGAGCAAGAAAAGCAGATTTTTTTCTTTTTTCTTTCCAGCTGTAATCCATTATTTACTCCATATTTAATATCTAAAAATAATTTTAGGCAAAACTTTAGTATATTATAGATAAGTATGATATTTGTCAATATAATATTTAAAATATTTTTATTTTTTTAAATTATTCTTTATTTATAATATGTTATAAAATCATATTGAAATATATTTATGAAAAAACATTGTAGAAAATTAATATACTGGTAAAGAAATCTTTACCAGTATATTTATAAAATGATTATAATTAATTATTTATTTAGCATATTCTATGGCACGAGATTCTCGTATAACCATAACTTTTATCTGCCCAGGATATGTAAGCTCTTCTTCTACTTTTTTAGAAATATCCTTTGAAAGCATAACTAAGCCATCATCATTAACTTTATCAGGCTCTACTATAATACGAACTTCTCTTCCTGCTTGAATAGCAAATGATTTTGCAACACCATCAAAAGATGATGCCACTTCTTCAAGCTGCTCTAGTCGTTTTATATAGCTTTCTAATACTTCGCGTCTTGCTCCAGGGCGAGATGCAGAAATAGCATCACTTGCCTGTACTAAAATAGCTTCAATACACTTAAATTCTTCTTCGCCGTGGTGGCTGGCAATTGCATTAATTACACGCCAGTCTTCTTTATTCTTTTTAGCAACTTCTACACCTATTGTAGTGTGAGAGCCTTCTGCTTCATAGTCAATTGCTTTACCTATATCATGAAGCAAGCCTGCTCGTTTTGCTATTTTTGGGTCAAGGCCCAGCTCTGCTGCCATAATACCTGCAATAGTTGCAACCTCAATAGAATGGCCTAATACATTCTGACCATAACTTGTTCTATATTTAAGCCTGCCTATAAGTTTTAATATTTCCTGGCTTATGTTATGAATACCTAAATTAAATACAGTTTCTTCACCTAACTCTAAAATATATTTATCCATTTCCTGCCTGCTTTTTTGGTG
>CAMEOC010000268.1 GCA_945929285.1 uncultured Mucispirillum sp. | reverse complement strand
GTTTACTATTACAAAAACCCACTTATACACCATTAATATAAAAAATAAAAAAAGATTAAATAATGCAGCACATGTTATAATTAAAGCCATTTGGTTTTGAGAATATTCAAAAAGCTTAATTCTAGGCTCATCAAAAATTAATGTGAATAAAAATGTATTTAGAATAAGCAGTATATAGTATGAAACTGCTCTTTTGCTCCAGGGTATTTTTACAAATGGTTTATTCAAATTTATTAATGCCATATAATTTCCTTAACTTATTTTTATATATTAAACATAAAACTATTTTATTTAATAAACTATATATTTAATTATTAATTTTAGTTTTGCCCTGCCACTATATCATTAATTATAAATATTGAAAAGAGAAATGTTGCCTTAAAAAATAAGGTGAAAAGCAAAAATTTTTATAAAAAATTAGTTTTATTACTATGTTATATTATATATATTCATATGGAATCATTATAAAAACAAAAATAGTCAAAATATACTTGAAATACACTTTAAATATACTTATATTATTAGTATAAATTATTGTTATATAATATAAATACTATATTATAACACAATTTTAAATTATAAATATTTTTCTTGCTAAAAGTTTTTTTGTATGATATAAGTAAGAATAATAAATATATAGTAAGGAGATTGTTATGGCTGAATTTCGTTTAGAGCATGATTTTCTTGGTGATAAGGAAGTACCTGTTGATGCTTATTATGGTGTTCAAACTCTCAGGGCAATAGAAAACTTTCCTATTACAGGATATCGTATTCACCCTGCATTAATTAAATGTATGGCGATAGTAAAAAAAGCTGCTGCACTGGCAAATGCTAAAATTGGTGAGCTTGAGAAAGATAAGGCAGAAGCCATAGCAAAAGCTGCAGATGATGTGATTGCAGGTAAATTAAATGACTGGTTTTTAGTAGACCCTATTCAAGGTGGTGCAGGCACATCTATAAATATGAATACAAATGAAGTAATAGCCAATAGAGCTTTAGAGATTATGGGAGAAAGTAAGGGTAACTATAAAGTAATATCTCCAAACTCTCATGTAAATATGGCTCAAAGTACAAACGATGCTTTTCCTACTGCAGCCCACTTAACAATAGCTGTTCTTTTAGATGAATTAATAGTAGTTATGAAAGATATGCAGGCTATGATGCTTAAAAAATCTCAAGAATTTGATGGTATGATAAAAATGGGCAGAACTCACCTGCAAGATGCTGTGCCTATAAGGCTTGGGCAGGAGTTTAAGGCATATGCTGCTGTTGTAGGTAGAGAAATTAAACGCCTTGAAACAGCAAAAGAAAATATATTAGTTGTAAATATGGGTGCTACTGCTGTTGGTACAGGGCTTAATGCAGAGCCAGAATATATTAAAGAAGTTGTAAAAAATTTAGCAGAGATTTCAGGACTTGCTGTTAAAGGTGCAGACGATTTAGTAGACGGCACTCAAAACTGTGATTCTTATGCGGAAGTTAGTGCATTACTTAAAGTATGTATGGTGAGTATGTCTAAAATATGTAATGACTTACGCTTAATGGCTTCTGGTCCTAGGTGTGGTTTATACGAATTAAATCTTCCGCCTCGTCAGCCTGGTAGCTCTATTATGCCTGGTAAAGTAAATCCTGTTATGGCAGAAGTTATTAACCAAATAGCATTCCAGGTAATAGGTAATGATGTTACTGTTACAATGGGTGTTGAAGCTGGCCAGTTTGAATTAAATGTTATGGAGCCGGTATTTGTGTTTAATGTAATACAATCCATTACAATTATGGCAAACGGTTTTAGGGTATTTACAAAATATCTGCTTACAGACTTAACTGCAAACCCAGACAGAATGAAAGCTTATGTGGAAAACTCTGTTGGTATTGTGACAGCTATTAACCCTCATGTAGGCTATGAAACAGCTGCAAAATTAGCAAGAGAAGCTTATGTTACAGGAAAACCTATTAGGGAAATAATTTTAAGAGATAAAGTATTAACAGAAGAAGAAATAAATGTTATTTTAGACCCTGTTGGTATGACAACCCCAGGTATTTCTGGTGCAGAGCTTAAAAAACATAAATAGTGATATAGTTTATTAAAAAATATAAAGCACTCTTAACAAATGTTAGGAGTGCTTTTGTTTTATACAAAAGATATTATAAACCTTTACTTTTAGCTTCCTGCCATTTTGCTTCCATTTCATCTATTGTTGCACTATCTAGCGATTTATTCTCGTTTTTTAATGCTTTTTCAATATATGAAAACCGTATGCGGAATTTATTGTTTACTTTTCTTAACGCTTCGTCTGCTGAAATATCAAGATGAGAGGCAAGGCGGGAAAGCACAAATATTACATCGCCTAATTCTTCACTTATATGTTCTTTATCCTGCTCCATATATGCTTCTTTTAGCTCATTTAGTTCTTCCTGGAGTTTATCAAAAACCTGCTCTGCATTATCCCAGTCAAAACCGTATTTAGAGGCTTTTTTCTGCAGTTTTTCAGATTGAAGCAGGGAGGGCAGGTTTCTTGGCACTTTATCAAGCACAGATTCTGGCATTTTTTTATTTTTATTTTCTTCTTCCTTTATTTTATCCCAGCGAACTTTTACTTCTTCTA
>CAMEOC010000267.1 GCA_945929285.1 uncultured Mucispirillum sp. | reverse complement strand
TTGAATCACGCAGTTTTTCTGATATATTATCACTCTCTCCAAGTGTAAAATCATAGGCATGCAGCACAGCAAGAAATGATGTTCTATTTATCATAGTCTGATAATTAAGCGATAAAACAGAAACGAGTCTCCATAAAATTGTGCCATCAACTGATACCTTATAAAGTTTTGTGGGCATAGTGATATTGGTTGTGGATATATCTTTATTATCAAATATATTAATATCACCAATTTTTAATTCCTCTGGTAAATTACCATTGCAGCATATAGTATTTATCGATAATGTTTCCTGTTCATTAGACATTAATATGGAACTATCATATAGTGTTAGATATGTATACTCATCACCATTGATGTCTTTTTTTCTTGAAGTAGTGAAAAAATCTGGCATATCATCTTCACGTAGAAATTCAAATCTTTCAAAATTATTATAATTTTTAAGATATCTTTTACCACGGACACTGGCACTGCTAAAAACCGATACTACCTCAAGTATATTATAGTATTTATCATGCGTTTTACTTATTGAAAGTCTAAAACCATCTTTATTTATATCATTTTTCATTGGAATTGTAGAAATTTCAAAAAGATTAATGATGGGAGAAATACCAAAACTAAAATGGTCTGCACGCGGTATACAAAAAGATGGCAGGCTTTTTTTAAAAATAAACTTTAAAATAAAACTTCTAGTATTAAATGATTTTAGAATATCAATATTATCTATCGTAACCATATTAAATTTATCTGGTATAAAAAAATATTCCTGCATTAATGCAAATGCTTCTATCCCAGTATTACGCTTAGCAAATATACTATCTTTATCATCAAAACCCACGGGGCTTAAATTTTGTATAGGAACTTTATATTCTTCATTTGTTTCTGGGTTAATAATTATGAGTTCATGTAGATAATTAAATAACCACATTAAAAGAGTTGTTGCTACATATATGTCATTGCCAAGATATAAATTTAATTTACCAATATTCATATCAGCAATATTGACTCCATCTTTATATGAGTCTACCTTTAATGACATACTTTGAAATTTACTTATACTTTGTATTAATACATCACTAATGATTATAGGATATAAATATAAGTCATATACAGTAGTAAAATGGCATGATACATTTTTTATTTGCTTTGCAAATACATCTGTACCTCTTGGTATAATTATATTATTTACATCAGAGCTGCTGTTTAAACTAAATTCCTGCATACACATAGATGGTATAGATGATGTATAGTTTGGTGCGATAATATTTAATAATGATTCTGCAATAGATGGTATGTTTTGGTCTAACTCCATTTTTATTTTAGAAGTCAGAATAGCAAAGTTTTCTATTAATCTTTCAATATCTGGATCTTTACTGGTATTAGAAAGAAAGGGGGCAAGTTTAGGAAATCTTTCTATAAACAGCTGCCTTGCTTTTGCAAGTTCATCTATTTCTCTATAATAATACATTATATGGTCATTATTATACATCAAATAACCTCACAATATCTGTTATTTGAAAAATCTATTATTATATGAAATTCATTAAATGCATCATCTGATAGATGACAGCCTAAATCAATAGAAAGCTTCCAAGGCATATTCACATTATCATAATTTGCTGATATAATAACAATCCGTTTTTCATATTCATATATTAAGTTTTCTATCTTTTTAATAATAAGATCACATAATTCACTGGATTCAATAGACGAATTATTATCATTATTAAATCCAGAATCCATAATACTTATGCAGTCATCAACATTTGTATTAAGTAATGCTTCTATATTTTTCTTTATTTCTGTAATCTTGTCATTTTTATACTCAATCCCATTGTACTGGTCATCAAGCTTATGAATAATTTTGTCAATAAACCCCATAATATACCTGTAAAAAAGCAGGTGATGATACTATAATACACCTGCTTATATTATATTACTTATTCTTTATCTAATTTACCAACAAGTGAAAGTTCAAAATTTGCTCCCATGTATTTAAAATGTGGTCTTGCATTTAATTGAACCCTATACCAACCCGGTTCGCCAGGTATATCTGTTACCGTAACAGTTGCTCCTCTAAAAGGCCTTCTACTGCGAACTTCTGCAGGTGGATTTTCTTGGTCTGAAATGTATTGTTTGAGCCATTCATTTAAGCCCCTTTCTGTATCTTGCCTTTCTTTCCAACTACCTATCTCTTCTCTCTGTAGTACTTTTAGATAGTGAGCTATACGGGAAATTAAAAATAGGTATGGTAATTGAGTACCAAGTCTGAAATTTGTTTCAGCATCTTTTCCTTCTGGTGTGTTTGGAAATACTTTTGGCTTAAGTGCAGAATTAGCAGAAAAAAATGAAGCATTATTACTACCACGCCTTAATGTTAAAGCTATAAAACCATTTTCAGAAAGCTCATATTCACGCCTGTCTGTAATTAATACCTCTGTTGGTATTTTTGATTGCATACTTCCAAAACTTTCATAAAAATATACTGGTAGATCCTTTACTTCGCCACCACTTTTAGGGCCAATAATATTTCCACACCATCTATATTTTGCAAAACTTTCCGTAAGCCTTGTTGCAAGTAGATATGCACAATTTCCCCACACTAAATTATCATGAGAT
>CAMEOC010000266.1 GCA_945929285.1 uncultured Mucispirillum sp. | reverse complement strand
GCGATAATCTGCCTGCTATATTAAACGAATATGGTTTTAATGTGCTGCAAAAAGATTATATAGCTTATGATAATGGCAAAGGTAAATTTATATGGAACGGTAATATAAAAGACCAGCAGCCAGATAAAGCAAAACTGTTTAAATTAAGAAATGTTATGGACTGCCTGCATGGAAATGAAGAAAGGTTATTATATTTTTGCTCAAAAAGGGCAAGGTTAATTACTGCAAAATATGAATATGATAATTATAAATGTAGAAATAATAAAGAAAACTGCTTTATATCTGTGGATGATATGATTAAAAGGGGTGATTTTTATGAATAAGTTTATATATATAACAGCAGTTATTCTTTTTGCTTTGCCTGCCTATGCTCAAATTGAAAACAGGCTTAATGAAGTGAATGAAATAATTATAAATGAAGATAATTCGGTAATATTAAAAGATGGATATGGCAGTGAAATAAAAAATAATATTATATTTACACAAGAAGATATAATAGCCATTGATAATAATGAAAAATATGAAAAAATGCTTCACGTAAAATATAGAACAGATAATATACAGGTGAAAAAATATACTAATTTTTTAAATGCAGATAGATTTCCATTATTTATTGCTAAAATATTAATAGGCAGTGAGATTTATAATATTGAAAACAATGCTGTTTCTGATTATTTTATTAATGTTTTTGATTTAGGCTATATATATAATGAATCAAAAGATACTCAACTTGCCTGCAGTGATAAATTTATTAACGGCAGTATGTATAAAAATGCTGAAATTGATGATTATTACCTTTATGAAGCAAGAAATTACCCTTTTAGAAATAAAGTTTTAGAAAAAACGAAAGATATTATAAATAAAAGCATAGAATTAAAAGGCATTGAAAGTAGTGAGGATAATTTTTTTCTAGCTTTAGCAGAATTTTTAAGCGATGGTTTTAATAACCTGCCATATATTCAAGAAAAAATGCAAAAAGTTATAACAAGCGGTGCTTCTGCTGAAAATATGGTGAGATATCTTGAAAATTATGGGCTTTGCTTAAGCAATAAAAACCAGTGCTACGGTATAGCTTTATTATTAAGCAAATCTATTGAATTTGATGTAAATAACCCAGCAGATGCTTTTAATATTATAAGAGATAATGGGCTTATTAATTACGGTGCTTTTTTAAATGGTTTTTTTAATATATATAATGACGGCTTTTATGAAATAGTGCAGGTTAGCAAAGTTAATGAACAGTCTGTTTTAAATATTTTTGAATCCAGCAGGCTTTATGAAAGCATTGAAAACTTATACCCAAAATATTTCAAACTGCTTTACGGTAATGAAAATACAGGAAACAGCAGCACATATATTCCACAGCACTGCACAAATAATGTGTATTACGGCAATATTTATATTTTCCCATATAATAATGTTACTTATATAATAAATACATCAGAAGTGGAAAATAAAATAATAAAAATAGAAGTTAGAAGCCCAAGATTTTTTAATACAGAATATTATAAAAACTATAATTTAAATTACCTTATAAGAAATAATATAAACCCTGCACTGCACCATGTATCTACCATGAATACATTTTCATATAAAGATAATATAGTGTATAGCATAGATTATAAAAAACAGCCCCAGTCCCCTTTAGGTGATGTGGATAAGCTTAAAGAACGCAGAGGACCAAAAATCACACCAGATAAATTATACGAAACACTAGGCATAAGAAAGTTTAGTAAAAATAATATGCAGGAAGATGTGAAAAAATATATGGCATATTTGCAAAAATATTCCAGCCAGCAGTTAATTGATGATGAGCTTTATTTTTACCATATATCATCTAATAAAAATAACTCTATAATAATAGCTGCAGCTTATTTTTATAATAATAACGGCATAAAAAAGGAAGGGCTTTTTTTACTGAATGATAAATTGGAAATATTTGATGAAAAAACAGCTTATGATATAGATAATGCTGTAAATAACAATAAATTTTATAAATCTGCCATATATACAACAGAAAACGGTATTTTTATTGGCTTTATTAATAGGGATAATAATATATTTGTGGTAAATATATTAGATAATAAAGCAGGCTCTGGCTCTTTTCCTATATATTATTATGAAATGCAGCAGGAAAATATAGATAAACTTGCACTCCATAATGATTTTACAACTAATTTACTAGAAAAAGCAAATATGAATTGTGATAATATAGAAAGTGAAAGCCAGTCTTTTATATGTAAAGATAGGGTTTTATTAACGGCAAAAGCATATATTGAAAACCTTTATAATAATAAAATGGAAAAAGCAGAAAAATACAGCTACCCACTAAATGTAAAAGAGCAGCTGCAGGCAGTATATAATGATTTTCAAAATACAGTAAATGAAAACTGCACAGAAGATAAAAGTAAACATAACTGCATAATGAAAATATTAAGTTATGAATATATTTTTAAATATTAATATGTTAGGTAATTTATGATATATGTAGAAAAATCTGCCCAGCATTTACCACTTACCCAAATGGTATCAAAAGAACATAATATAGAAGTGATAGATGACGGGGCAGAAATAGAAGATAAAAAAAGCAATGTGGTAATCTCAAACCATAAAGATAATTTTGTTCAC
>CAMEOC010000265.1 GCA_945929285.1 uncultured Mucispirillum sp. | reverse complement strand
CATTACAGCTTTTGCAGTATATGGCTTATTTGCTTACATTATGAGTAACTATACATTTACAAGTTATTTATACCTGCCACATCTTCCACAAACTGGGGAACTGGCAGTTTTTTGCGGAGCAATGTTTGGAGCAGGCCTTGGGTTTTTATGGTTTAATACTTTTCCTGCCACAATATTTATGGGTGATGTGGGCAGTTTATCCATAGGTGTTGCTCTTGGTTTAATTGCCTGCATGGTAAAACAGGAAGTGCTTCTTGTAATTGTAGGCGGTTTATTTGTGGTTGAAGCTTTATCTGTAATATTACAGGTTGGTTATTTTAAATTAACTCACGGTAAAAGGCTTTTTAGAATGGCACCACTTCACCACCATTTTGAATTAAAAGGCTGGAGCGAACCTAAGATTATTATTAGGTTTTGGATAATTACATTTATACTGGCAATACTTGCCATAAGCACATTGAAATTAAGGTAGTATTATGAAAGCAGCTATAATAGGTTATGGAAAAAGCGGTGCAGCAGCATTAAGGCTTTTAAAATTAAAAGGCTATGAAGTAGTAGAAATATTTGATGATAAAAACGAAAACTATAAAAATATTTCTGAATATAAAGATGAGTATGATGAAGTAGTGGTAAGCCCTGGTATTGATATGAGTAAATATGAAAATATCAAGGGCAATATTACAAGTGAAATAGAGCTTTCTTATAACTACATGAATAAAGATGCTAAAATAATAGGTATAACAGGCACAAACGGTAAATCTACCACAACTTTTATAACGGCTCAAATATTAAATAATGCAGGTGTGAAAGCTTGTGCCTGCGGAAATATTGGATATGCTTTTGGCGATGCTGTTATAGATAAAGCAGATACACAAGTGTATGTTATAGAGCTTTCCAGTTTTCAAATAGAGCTTTTAAAAAGGTTTAAAGCAGTTGCAGGCTGTATTATAAATGTTACACAAGACCATTTAGATAGATACGGCACAATGGAAAAATATTACGAAGCAAAGCTTAAGCTTTTAGATTTTATAGATAAAAAAGGCTTGTTTGTAACAAATACAGATACTTTTATTGTAAATAAAGCAATACTTTATGATTTTCAAGCAAGGTATGTAAATGATGATTTAAAAAGTTTTCCAAAACTGCAGGATAATATATTAGATTTTGGCGGAAAATTTAGTGTAGATATAAGAAAATATAAGCTTTTTGGAAAGCATAATATTATAAATTTATCCTTTGCTTTAACAATGGCAGATAAGGTGTGCGATTTTAAAGGGGATATTACAAACTTAATAGAAAACTTAACAAGTATGCCACATAGAACAGAATTTGTAGCAGAAATAAATGGCGTAAAATGGATAAACGATTCTAAAGCCACAAATGTAGATTCTGTTTTTACAGCACTGCAAAGTATGGAAAAACCTGCTATTTTATTAATAGGCGGTAGAGATAAAAAAAGTGATTATAAACCATTATCTGATTTAATAAATAAAAATATAAGCAAAATCTGCTATTTTGGCGAAGCGGCAGATTTAATTAAATCACAGCTTTCATCACTTTTACATAATGTGGAAGAAGAAAGTTATAAAAGCTTAAAAGAGTGTGTGAAAACATTAGCAGAAAAAGAAAAAGATATTACAATACTGCTTTCTCCTGCCTGCACAAGTTTTGATGAATTTAAAAGCTATGAAGACAGGGGCGAAAAATTTAGACAATACATATTAGAATATGTAAAGGAAGGTAAGTAATGATAAATATTAGAGATATTCGCTTTCAAATACTTGCCACTTGTGCTGTTTTAATTATGATAGGGCTTATATTTATATATAATACCAGTGCCACTCAGGCAATACGCCTTGAAAGAAACGAGCTTTATTTTTTTATAAAACAGTTTATACATGTAATACTTGGGTTTATTGCACTTTTAATAGCATATAAAATACCTTTAGAAATATATAGAAGATTTGTAATGCCTATATTTTTCTTAACATTAATACTGCTTATAATAGTGCTTTTTATGCCTGGGGCAAACGGTGCAAAAAGGTGGATATACCTTCCATTTGTAACATTTCAGCCATCTGAACTGGCAAAATTTACAGTTGTTTTATACCTTGCCCATTATCTTGATAAAAAGCATGATAAAATGTGGGATTTTATGAAAGGCTTTTTACCTGCCACATTATTAGTGGGTATACTTGCCTCTTTTATAATAATAGAGCCAGATTTTGGAACAACCACATTAATAGTGGTGGTGGCTTTTACCATGTTTATAGTAGGTGGTGCAAGGCTTACCCATATATTTGGTATAGTTGGAATAGTGCTTCCTCTAATGGTGGCAGCACTTTTCGCAGGTGAATATAGGAAAGCCCGCCTTGTAAACTTTTTAGACCCATGGCAAGACCCCTTTGGGCAGGGCTATCAGTTAATACAAAGCTTAACATCTGTTGGTAGTGGCGGTATATTTGGAAAAGGGCTTGGCAATTCTACCCAAAAGCTTTTTTTCTTACCAGAAGCACATACAGATTTTATATATGCAATAATAGCAGAAGAAACAGGGCTAATTGGCGCCAGCTTATTATTTTTAATAATAGTTTTTCTTTTTAGAAAAAACCTGCAGGCTGCCTTTATG
>CAMEOC010000264.1 GCA_945929285.1 uncultured Mucispirillum sp. | reverse complement strand
TGATTTTAAAAATGCAGCAGGGGAAACACCCTTTGGCGGCACAGTTTTAAAAATAGCCAAAAAAATGGAAAAAATAATGATTTCTGCCGTTTCTCCAGGCTCTTTTTTTGAAAACTTAGGTATAAGATATATTGGCCCTATTGACGGCCACAATATAAAAGAAGTGGAAACAGCACTAAATAATGCAAAACTGCAAAAACGGCCAGTTTTAGTGCATATTGCCACAAAAAAAGGTAAAGGATATCATCATGCAGAAAATAAGCCGGATATTTTCCATGGTGTGCCTTCATTTAACAAGGAAACAGGTGTTGCTCTTAGTAAAAGCTCTCACCTTTCCTGGACAGATGTTTTTGGGGAAAAACTATGCCTTATGGCAGAAAAAAATAAAAATATTGCGGCTATTACAGCAGCTATGAAAGACGGCACAGGCCTTAGAAACTTTGCTTTAAAATATAAAGACAGGTTTTTTGATGTGGGCATAGCAGAACAGTATGCTTTAGCATTTGCTTCAGGTTTAGCTGTTGCTGGTATGAAGCCATACTGTGCCATATATTCCACATTTTTACAAAGAGCATACGACCAGATTATACATGATATTGCAATAGCAGGGCTTCCTGTTACCATTTGTGTAGATAGGGGCGGTTTTGTAGGTGCAGATGGCTCTACCCACCACGGTATATATGATATTGCATTTTTACTGGCAGTGCCAAATATAATAATTATGCTTCCAAAAGATAAATATGAGCTGGAAGCTATGCTTGAGCTTAGCTACAATATAGATAAACCAATTGCCATTCGCTATGCAAGAGGCAATGTATATAGTAATGATAAAATAAAAGATCAAGAAATAGAGCTTGGTAAAGTGGAAGTAATTGATAATACATCAGATATTGCAGTTATCTCCATTGGCCATGTTTTTGAAGAAGTATATACTGCATATAATATGCTGCAAGATGAAAATGAAAATGTTTCACTAATCAACTTACGCTTTGCAAAACCATTAGATGATGCTTATTTATGTGATGTTTTAAAAGATAAGTCATTAATTATTACAGTGGAAGAAGGGGCATTATTAGGTGGAGCAGGTCAGATGATATTATCATTACTAAACAATAATGACTTAAATATACCTTGTAAAAATATAGCTATTCAAGATAAATTTTACGAACACGGCACAGTAGCAGAGTTACGCAGGGAAGCTGGAATTGATGCTAAATCAATTTATGAAAAAATAAAAACATACATACATAAGGTTAAAAGCTAGGTCATTATGAAAAAAAAGCGTATGGATATTATGCTTTTTGAAAATGGTTTAGCAGAAAGCATAGATGAAGCAAGGCGGTTTATAATGGCAGGCCTTGCAATAGCTGATGATAAAAGGGTGGATAAAGCAGGGGATTTAGTGCCTGTAAATGCTCATATTAGGTTAAAAGAACGGCTGCCCTATGTTAGCCGTGGAGGCTTAAAGCTAAAGTATGCTGTGGATAATTTTAAGCTTAATTTAGAAAATGCTTTAGTTTTAGATATTGGCTCATCTACTGGTGGTTTTACTGATGTATGTTTACAGTCTGGTGCAAGGCAGGTTTATGCGGTGGATTCTGGCACGGCACAGCTTCATAATAAACTGCTTCAAGACAGCCGTGTTATTTCTTTTGAAAATACAAATTTTAAAATCTTTACATTTGAAAATATAAACTCATATTGTGATTTTATTGTTATAGATGTTTCATTTATCTCCCTTTGTGCTATTATCCCTAATGCTGTTAATTTTTGCAGGCAAGGCACAGTATTTATACCATTAATTAAGCCCCAGTTTGAAACAGAACGACATGAAGTGGAATCTGGCGGTATTGTAGTAAATAAAGAAATACATAAAAAGGTTATAAAAAAGGTAATAGATTTTGCCATAGATTATGGCTTTCAAATACAAGATTTATGTACTTCACCTATAAAAGGTGCAAAAGGAAATATTGAATATTTATGTTATTTTGTGTATAAAGGTAATAAAAGTATAGAAGATATAGAAAATTTAATAGAAAAGGTAGTTTATAAAAGTGAAAGCAGCGTTAATAGTTAAGCCAAAAGGCGAAGTAAAAAATCAAGTGGAATACGCTATTGGTGTATTAGAAAAATATAATATTACACCATTACTGGAAAATGAAACTGTTGAAAGGCTTATTTTAAATATGCCAAGCTATACAATAGCAGAAATGCGTAATATGGCAGATAGGATTATTGTTTTAGCAGGCGATGGCACATTACTATATGCTTCAAGAATATTTAGGTTTTTAAGAGTGCCTGTATTAGGCTTTAACCTTGGAAGGCTTGGTTTTATTATGGAACACCAAATGGAAGATTTTGAAAGTGTTATAAGCTCTTATATAGAAAATAAGTTTATAGTAAAAAGAAGAATGAAGCTTTCCGGTGAAATAATAATAGGTAATGAAAAAATATATGAAGAAGATGCTTTAAATGAAATAGTAATAAGTAAAGGTGCACCTTCTCGTATGATAGAGCTTTCTATTTTTATTGATAATAATTTTGTAACCAGGTACCGTTCAGACGGTGCAATTATTTCAACCCCAACAGGCTCAACAGGTTATACAATTTCAGCAGGTGGCCCTATTGTG
>CAMEOC010000263.1 GCA_945929285.1 uncultured Mucispirillum sp. | reverse complement strand
ACAGTTGCCAGTAACACATAATCTGTTTCAAATAAATATTTTTTAAACTTTGCAAACATAATATATCCCTATTTATTAATCTGGAGTAACATAACCCATTTCCATCATTTTATGAATTATCTGCCCGCCAATTGGAGCAGCACTTGCACCGCCACCACCTGCATTTTCTGCTAATACAACAACTACATATTGTGGGTTTCTTGCAGGGAAAACTCCGGCAAACCAAGCATTATCTCTATATTCTTCTGGAATTTCTTCTTTTTCATATTTTTCTGTAACTTTTGCACTTACAACTTGAGCAGTACCTGTTTTACCACCTATTTTCATTTCCCTAACGGTTGCTCGTCTTGAAGTGCCACCTTTTTTATGAACAGCATCTATTAACCCAGCCATAATATTATCTTGAATTTCTTTAGTTACTTCTATCTGGTGTTTTAGTTCTGGCTCTTTTTCTATATTTTCCCCTGTTTCCTGCTCTATAATTCCCTTAACTATCCGTGGTTTATATATTTTACCACCATTAAACACACCAGACATCATAACACCTATTTGAAGTGGTGTAGATGTCATATAACCTTGGCCTATGGAAGTATTTACAGTATCCCCCGGGTACCAAATATCTCCACGAGCTGCTTTTTTCCACTGCCTTGAAGGAAATACACCTGTTTTTTCATTAGGAAGGTCTATACCTGTTAACTCCCCTAACGAAAACATTTTTGAATAATATTCTATTTTATCAATATCAAGAGCTAGCCCTAAATTATAAAAATAAATATCGCAAGACTGGGCTAAAGCTTCCTGCATATTTACACTGCCATGGCCTGTTCGCTTCCAGCACCTGTATGAAAAATAAGAATTTAAGTGAAATGTGCCTAAACATTTATAAGTTGTTTTTGTATCCACCGCTTTTTCTTCAAAGCCTGCTAAAGCCATAACAACTTTAAATACAGAACCAGGGGAGTACTGACCCTCAATAGGTCTATTAACTAACGGGCTTTTTTTATCTTTCTGTATTCTTGCCCACTCTGTCTCATTTAAGTATTGGGTAAACATATTCAAATCATAAGATGGTGCAGAATATAATGTTAATAAAGAATTATCTTTAATATCTAATACTACAATACCGCCTTTTTTACCAACCATAATATCTGCAATATATTTTTGAAGGTCTGCATCAATTGTTAATACTAAATCATTACCTGCTATGGCTGGGTCTTCATGAAGCACATCTACTATTCTACCTCTTGCATCACGCTCAATTTCCATAGAGCCTGCCCTGCCTCGCAATTCTTCTTCATACTGCAGCTCTATACCCATTGTGCCAATATTGCTGCCACGCTTATATATATCTCTATTTCTTTCAATATCTTCCGGTGTTGCTTCACTTACATAGCCTAAAATATGGCTAAAAGCTAAACCGTCTGCATACTTACGCACAGAGTGAAGTTCTACACTTAAACCAATAAAATTATCGGCATATTCTTCAAAATATGCAATATCTGAAATTTTTAAGCCGCGGGTTATTAATATGGAAGAAACACGCCTGTCATATAATGCTTTTTCCACGGCTTTCATATCAAAGTCAACTATTTCTTTAACTCTTGCAAGCATACCTAATACATCATCACCACGCCTTATATCTTCCTTATTTAAAACTAAATCATAAGTAGGTGCATTACTTACAAGCAAATTCATTTTTGAATCATATATAAACCCACGCTCTGCCACAATATCACGATTTGTTATTCTATTACGGTTTGCATCTACTGACAGCTGTTCGTATTCTATTACTTGTAATATAAATAGACGGGCAAATAGTATAGAAGCAAATATTACTATTAAAATAAAAATCATTACAATTCTTCTTTTATAATAACCTAAAAGGTCATCCTTTAATGCCGCGAAAAGCACGATAAAACTCCATTATTAAATAGCATATTATAAAGACAATAAAATCTAAAGCACACATTTTTATTATATATATAAATGAACTTCCCAAATTGTAATCAAATACAAAAGATAGGAAAATATTATAAATAAATATGGAAAATACACTGTAAGAGATAATAGTAAATATAGATTTTGAATCAAACTTATATTCAGAAAATATCTTTAAAATTGATAAAAATAAAAAGAATAATACATTTAAACCAATGTATGAATTTATTATATAATCAGAATAAAGCCCAAATATAATAGAATAAGGGATATATGTTTTTTCATCTATTCTGCCTGCTATTAAAGCATATAAAATTATGGAAAAATTAACGCCCGAAAAAACAGAGAATAAAGTTCGGGAAAAAATAAACCATAAAATTAATATTAATATAATAGACATATATCTATTTTTGATAATCTTTCTGAAATAACCCTGTTTTATCTTTAATTACTTCAGAAACCTTACCTACACGCACACCTTTTGGAAAAAGCACACCTAAACCTGATGTAACAAAAATATCACCAACTCTTACATTATCAAGCCTATCATAGTAATCAACATAAAGGTGGCCCTTACCATCACCACGCATAATGCCTGCCACCCTTGTTCTACTATTCATAACACTAACATTAGATGATATATTAAGTAATATATCTACTTCACTGGTTGTAGCATATACAGTAGAAACCCTG
>CAMEOC010000262.1 GCA_945929285.1 uncultured Mucispirillum sp. | reverse complement strand
TGTAGTAAATAAAAATTTTTTCAGAACATCCCCCTTGTAATTTTTGGACATTATATCATGGGGGAGGGGGAATATCAAGATAAATATTCATATATAAAATTTATATGAAATATTAGTATTAAATTAAGAAATTAGACCATAAATTCATAAGTTATATATAAAATATACAATTGTTTATAATATATTAAATTATATAATTAGGATTATAATAGATTTGTTTTATCATATATATTCCTTTAAACTTTTTACATCCATTACAGCTTCTTTATTTACTTTGCCATAAATATGGGGGAAGTTCTGCTGTAAAGATGAGGAAAACTCTAATTTTACTTCAGATATAAGCTTATCACAATCTAAAAGCATAACAATATATTCATTTTCCCTGCCTTTAAACCGTGGTGCAATTAAATGAAACTGCTCTTTAAAACAGCCGTGGATAAAGCCTTTATCACATATTAGGCTTTCTCCAAATATGCTTTTTTCTTTTATTTTTTCATAATATGATTTTTCCATATTAATAATTACTACCATATTATCCTGCCTATATATTTTACTGCCTTATAAAATAATAATAAAAAGGCAAGTATTATAACAATATCGCCACCAGTTGATTTTCCCTTTGCAATGGAACAGCCACCAGGGGCAGTTTCATCTGGAAAAGTGCCATCACCTTGCGAGCTGTTATCCTGCCAGACCTGCCCAGTAATTAAATCAATATTTACTATATTTTCACCATCTACAAATACATTATCTGGCGGGTAATTTTCACACTGGTTTTCAAAGTGAACATCTTGTATGTTATATAAAAACCTTATTTTCCTGTAATTATCCTCTGGTATGCAGTTATATGTAAACCGCAATGATAGTATATATGATGTTATGGTTATATCTTTTAATGAGCTTACATCTGTAATATTATTAAAATCAAAAGCCATACTTTTCATAAAGGGCATATCTGCTAGAGGTGAAACATCTGTAATATAGTTATGCTTAAATGAAACTTGAGCCAGTTTTGGTATATTTCCTAAAGGCTCTACTGAAGTTATTAAGTTATGATCTGCAATTATCATATTTAACATATGGTTGTTTGCAAGGGGAGTTAAATCTGTAATTAAATTTATTGTCATATCAATGCCTGAAAGCACAGCCATATTTTCAAGGGCAGCTATGGAAGTTATTCTATTATCCCTTATGCTTAAATATTTTAATGCTCTAAAATTAGCTAAAGGCGATATATTTGAAATCTTATTGCCCTGCAGTGTTAAATACTGCATACTGTTTGCCATATAAGCCATTGGGGAAATATCTCTAATATAATCTGGTGCCTGGTATGCTAAATCAAGCTGATTTAATGGGTGCATATAGGGCAGGTATGTTAAATCTGTAATATGGTTGCCTCGCAGGTTTAAGGTTGTCAACATGGGAAGCCGTGTTAAGTATTCAATATTTTTAATATTAGAATAAGGCACTTCTAAACGCTGGAGATTTTTTAAGTTTCTAACAGGCATTAAATCATCAATTTTTGTGCCCTGCTCACCCATATCTAAAAGTTTTAAATTTACAAGCTGTTGTATTCCTTCTAACGATGTTATGTTTGGGTCGTTACATTTTATCATGGTTATTTTTTCAGCCTGAGCACATGATATGGGCCACCTAAGCCAGTTGGTGTTTTCCCGCACACATTTTTCTAAATATGAGCCTTCTGGAAATTTTAAAAGTTTTGACTTATTATCGCACACACTATAATCTGTTGCCTGTAAAAACATTTGTTTTAAATGGCGTATGGTTTCATTATCACAGGAACAGCTGCTGCAGGATAAATCAAAAAGTTTATCATATGAGCTGTTATCATTATCAAATTCCTGGCATGAGCTGCAGGAGCAGTTATTACCGCTATTTAGTTCAGACAAGGTTATATTATCGCTTATGAAATCGCATAATTTGCAGGAGCATTTACCCAAATCATCACAAGAGCAGTTTATACATAGGTAGGAGCTTAAATTTTGGAGCGTGTCAAGTTCGGAGCCTGCTGCCACTTGTGATGATAGGGGTAAAAAAATAAAAGAAATTAAAGTCAAAATATAATGTTTTGCTTTCATATACTACTTATCGGCACAGGTTGAAAAAAGATAAGAGAAAATTTATTGTATTTAATAAAAAAAAAGTATAGTATGTTTTATATGTATTAGGCATATTTTTTGCTATAAATCTAGTATGTAATTTATTTTTATGAGGATATTTTTATGAAAAAAGTGTATATATTACTGCTTTTAATGCTTTTATTATTTATTGCTGCATGTTCTCCAAAGGCTGCAAAGCCTACTATTAAAGTATATACTTTAGAAGATAATAATTACCCTTGTGTAAAAGTAGATTTTTCAGACCAAATAAGGTTTATAGATATGAGTAAAATAAAAGAGGGCGATAATATTGCACTTTTGTATGAGCTTGAAACTCCAGGCTATAATATAGAAGTTGTGAAAATGTATGCTTTAAAAGGCTCTTTTAGCACTGAAAGCCTGCCTTCTTTAAACGATAACCCTTCAAAACTTTTTGAAATTTCCAGTATGGAAAACCCAGATAAATCTGCTGTAATCACATTAGAAGATACAAACGATGGCATCTACCTGCAA
>CAMEOC010000261.1 GCA_945929285.1 uncultured Mucispirillum sp. | reverse complement strand
CAGCTACAAATGCTGTTCAAATAGCAGAATTATTAATAAAATAAAAATAAAATAAAAGGAAAAAAGGCAATATCTTTACTTGACAAGTAGTAGTAATAGTATATAATAGCCGAATGTATCCTATATATTGTGGAGGTTTATGTGAATAAAAAAGAGCTTATCGATTCTATTGCACAAAAAACTGGTGTAAAAAAAGTTGATGCAGACAAAGTACTTTCTGCATACGAAGAAACTATTCTTGAAACTTTAAAAAAAGGCGAAAGAGTTACTATCGTTGGTTTCGGTACTTTCACTGTTAGCGACAGAAAAGAAAGAAAAGGTCGTAACCCTAAAACTGGCGAAGAAATGGTTATTCCAGCTAAAAAAATGCCTAAATTTGTTGTTGGTAAATCTTTTAAAGAATCATTTTAATTTTAAATGGATATAATAAGCATGGTTTTCATGCTTATTATATCATATCTTTTTTATGTCAGAAAATTCATCATTTAAAAATTTTTCGTCTTTCATATACGAAGTGGGTCTTTTAAATAATTTCAAACGCAGTGGTTTTGATTTTTTAGGCACAGGCTCTCAAAATATAGCATCTCATTCCTTTAGGGCTTCTATAATAGCTTATCTTTTAGCAAAAAGATTAAAAGCAGATGAAAATAAGGCTGTAATTTTAACATTATTTCATGATATTCCAGAAACTAGAACAGGGGATATTAATTATTTTCAAAAAAACTATACAGTAAAAAATGAATCTCAAGCTGTTTCTGATATTGTTTTAAATATGCCAGAGCTAAAAGATTTAATTAGTTTTAATAATGAATTTAATGATGGTGAAAGTATAGAAGCTAAAATTGCCCAGGATGCAGATGTTTTAGAGCTTATTTTTACTTTAAAGGAAGAATTAGATAAAGGCAATATGCAGGCAGAAATATGGATAAAAGGTGCAGTAAAACGGCTTATATTAGATGAAAGCAGGCAGATTATAGATGCAGCATTAAATATGAAATCATACGACTGGTGGATGGATATATTAAATATTATTAGGTAAAACTATTTTTATAGTCAAACAAGGTATTTTATACTGCCAAATTTAGAAAAATGGAAATAAAATAAGAATATAGCAACTAAGTTTAAGATTTTGATTATTTAAATTTTTTATTAGGTTCTAATATACGTAATTTATATGCTTTTAATACTGCAGGTAGAGAGAAAATAATATTAAAATTTTAGAACCAAATTTTCTTATGTATAAAAGATTATATGGAAAATCATATACAAATAAGCAAATTAGGGCTACAAACCATTTTGAAATATAATCAACTATTAATGTTAAATAACTTATTTCATATTGATAAGTATGTTAAATTGTTCTTAAAATATTACTAAACCCCATTTAAACAATTAAATGGGGTTTTTATATTATTATTGAACATCACCGATTTTTAACTTATTCCAAAATTTACTATAAATTGGCAGTGCTTCTTCAATATTAAGCTGAAATTCAGAATTTTGTAAATCTTCACCAGTAGGAAAAATTATTCTGATGTTTTTAGCATTTTCATCTAAATATTTTCCAACATTTCTTGTTTTATAGGCTCCAATTATCAAACATATCCAAAATATGCTCTATTTTATTGAAACATTCTTCATACGTTCCAGTCAATATATCATTTTTTATATAAGCAATAGGTGTCCATGTATGTATTCTTAACCTGCTTATTCTTTCAATTTTAATATTATACTCTTCACCAGTTTTGTATGCAATATCAAGCATTTTATTCATTTCATTTCTATCTTTTGATTCTGTTTTAATAATCAATAAAATCTTATCTTTTTTATCAAAATAATTTTCTATTTGAAAATACATGTTAGATTTATGATAATTTGCAGGATAAAACCAAAAACCAAGAAACATTCCACCACGATTATTTACCTGTTCCCAATTATAAAACACATTTTCCATAGATTTTGATTTTAAACGAGCAGATATCCGTTTTTCTAATTCTTTATAAAACCCACAGCATGCATCATAATTTTCCTTAATAGAGAGTAAATCAGTTTTATATGAATTTGTTTTTGCTTCTATATTTTTCAGGCGTTCAAAATAATCTATAAATATATCATTTTTTATATGGCTGTATTTTTCAAAAAGTGATAGCAAATCATTTCTTGATATATATTTATATCCTTCTTTTTCTATAGAGTTAATAATATATGAGCTGTCATCTCTTGTTTTAAGAAATACACATATAAGCTCTAAATTATTTTTATTACAGTGGTCTTGTGCTTTTTCTTTATAATTTGCTAACTGGTTTCCATGCTGGTTTGTTCCAGTTTTATCTTCAATGATTATAAAGTATTTATCATTAACTGTAACAGATATATCTATTTTTTCCCACTGTCTCCTGCAATATACTTTTTCTATATTTAAGCTATCATTACCAATCATCATTTTAATAAAATCTTTTGCTAAAGTGTTTAATTCTTTATGTTCTATATATTGATTATCGGCATAGGCGATAAGCCATGTTAAAAATGCATCTTGAGCAAGTTCTTTTGTGCCTATTTCAAATAAATTTGGTTTATTCATAATGTTTCTCCATATCATTATTTCTCTTTAAATTCTATTTTTACAGGATAGTTTGAATATACCCAACCTGTTACATAA
>CAMEOC010000260.1 GCA_945929285.1 uncultured Mucispirillum sp. | reverse complement strand
AGATCTACACTCTTTCCCTACACGACGCTCTTCCGATCTCATAAAGGCATCAAGCCCTCTATCAATTAAAGAATCCACAAACCTACCGGCATTATTTGGGTTTTTAAAAGCCCCTACCTGTATGGAATAACCTTCTCTATATATACCAAAATCTGCAGGGTAACTATTTGATGATGAAGCACAGCCTGTTAAAAATAAAATAACTATTGAAAAAAATATATATAATCTTGCCACTTTTTTCACCTGTATAGTTTTTAGAATACATATATTATAAAAAAAATGCAACCATACATTTAAAAATGTATAAAATAAAAAAGCGGCTAAAATTTTAGCCGCTAAAAAATGTATAATAATATTAATTATTATATTCTAATATATTTTGCTTCAATAATATCTTCTAAATCAGCTATTTTCTTAACAACTTCAGATGACACTTTATCATCAACCAGCACAAAAGATATTGCTTCGCTTCCTTTACTGCCTACACGAGCAAGGCCAAAGTTTGCAATGTTAATATTATTTTCCCCAAGTAATGTGGCAACTTTACCAACAATACCAGGGCGGTCATTATTTCTAAAGTAGATGTAATTACCGCTTGCTTCTAAGTCAAGAGTGTAATTATCAATAAATAATATTTTGCCAATATTTTCCGCAAATAATGTTCCACCAATTGTAGTTTCTTTGCCGTCGCTTGTTTTAACAGTTAAAACAAGTAAATCATTATACTTATCATAATGGTCTGTTTTAGATTCCATTACTTGTATATTTCTATCTTTTGCTAAATATGGGGAGTTAATAAAAGATACAGAATCTTCTAATATTACTTCTAAAAAGCCTTTTAATGAAGCAATAGTAAATGGCTGATAGTTAAATGGAGAATCAAATGTTCTTTCCCCAAAATCTTCTTCAAACCTTTTACCAACCATAGTAAACCTAATTTCTTCTGGTCTGCCGTTTATAAATTGGGAAGCAAGCCTGCCCATACTTCTTGCAAGTTCAAAATAACGCTGTAATTCTTCAGGTAAAAGTGATTTCATATATGGAATATTTACAGCATTAGCATAAGAACGGCCTTCTAAAGCATTAACAATTTGTTCGCATATAATAACAGCAACACCTTTTTGACCTTCATGAGTATTTGCACCTATGTGTGGAGTAACAAATATATTTTCAAGCTCTAAAAATTTCATACCTTTTGGTGGCTCATAAGAAAATACATCTGTGGCAGCAGAAAATAATTTACCGCTTTTCACAGCATCGTATAAAGCATCTTCATCAACTAAACCACCCCTTGCACAGTTTACAAAAACAGCTCCATCTTTCATCATATCAAACTGAGCTTTAGAAATCATGCCTTTTGTTTCTTCAGTAAGTGGGGTATGAAGTGTAATAACATCTGCTTGAGAAAGCACTTCATCTAAACTATTACATAAAGTAACACCTAAAGCCTCAGCTCTAGATTGTTTTACATAGGGGTCATAAGCTAAAACTTTCATACCAAAAGCTTTACATCTTGTAACCACATTACCGCCAATACGGCCAATGCCTACAATACCAAGAGTTTTATTTAAAAGCTGTATGCCCATAAATTTTTTCCTGTTCCATTCCCCTGCCTTTACAGACTGGTTAGCAGTAGGGATTTTACGGCAGGCTGCTAAAATCATACCCATAGTAAGTTCCACAGCTGCATAAGTGTTACCTGTTGGGGCGTTCATAACTATAAGGCCTTTTTTACTAGCTGTTTCAATATCCACATTATCAAGGCCCACACCTGCTCTGCCCACAATTTTTAATTTACCTGTGTTTTCAAGTAAATCAGCATCAACAGTTGTGCCACTTCTAGTAATTACTGCATCATAATTACCAAGAATAGGTTTTAATTCTTCATTAGTTATCCCTGCACGGATTTCATAATTAATACTTTCTGCCTTTTCTAAAATCTCAATACCTTCTTCTGCAATATGGTCGGTAATAAGAACATCAAATTTTTTCACTTTTCACCTCGAAATTAGCTTTAATAATTAAAAGCAAAAATCACTTTATCAAATTTGTAATATATAATCAAGTAATAACTACATATTTTTACAACAAAAATACTAATTATGTATTTTATTGTAATTATCATAATGAATTTTGCAAAAACATATTAAATCACTTGATATTTTTTTCCCTTACATATATACTTTTTAAAAAAATTTGGAAGTGATTTATGGCATTTAATGATTTATTACTAAAAGCATTACATAAAGAAAAAACAGAAAGGCCACCTGTATGGCTTATGAGGCAGGCAGGCAGATATATGCCAGAATATATGGCTGTGCGTAAAAATGTTACTTTTTTAGAGCTTTGTAAAACTCCAGAGCTTGCATGTGAAGTTACACTGCAGCCCATAGATATTTTAGGGGCAGATGCTGCTATTTTATTTTCTGATATTTTAATACCTATTGAACCTATTGGTTTAGATTTAAATTTTAACCCAGCACCAGTTATAGCAAACCCTGTTAGAACTCAAGAAGATATTAATAAACTTCGTGCATTTAACCCAGAAAGTGATGCTCCTTTTGTATATAAAACTATTGATTTACTGGTGAAAAAATTAAATGTTCCATTAATTGGTTTTTCTGGTGCACCTTTTACTTTAGCATGTTATATGACAGAAGGTGG
>CAMEOC010000259.1 GCA_945929285.1 uncultured Mucispirillum sp. | reverse complement strand
AAGATACGAAGAGTTCCATTGTACACATGGGTTTTGGATTTGTGGCCAGAAAGCCTTAGTGCTGCCGGAGGGATTAACAATAAACACATCCTTTCTTTTTTTAAAAATCAGCTTTTACAACACCATTGCCTAAATAGCTTGCAGTTATTACTTTTTGGGAAGCAATATTTCTAACAAGCACTTTTTTCCCAGGCAGTGCATTTTCTTCCACCACCCCTTGGGTTTCAATGTATAAAATACCATTAGATACAACTATTTTTACAGCTTCGCCTTTTTTAAGGGCTGGTTTTTCTGATATTAAATCAGTGGTTAAAATTTTCCCAGCTGGCATATTTTTAGCAGCTGCTGCATTATTCATATCTTTTACAAGCTCGCCTTTAATATTTGTAATATCTACTTTCTCAACTGTTACTTTATCAGCTAAAGACTGGCCTGCTTTTACTCTTTCTTTAGTAATATAGGCATCTTTAAATCCTTTTACATAGTAGTATATTTGGTATTTGCTGTTTTCTATGCGAACTTCAGCATAAGATGAGCCAAGTTTTACAGTATCCACAGTTAATTTTAAATTACCATTATCAATATCATAAAGGTTATCAGGTATTCTTATTTGTTCAATGGAAATTTCCACATTAGGATATGCTTTTGTATATTCTTCTTTAATAAGTTTTGCAACTTTATCATAGGAAAGTTTTTCCCACTGTCTAAAAACAATAACATCTGCTATAACTGTTCCTTTAATACCTGCTTCATTTATATGTTTTTGTATAATATCTTTTGAGATAGTAACTTTTTTACCTGCTTCTATGCCACATTTTACTTTGTTATGAGGCACATGGCTTGCAGTAAGCTCATCAAGATATACACATTCTTCATTAATAGTTATTTCCCTTTGAGCAAAAGCATAAGAGAACGAAAAAAGTATAAGTGCAATTATAATAGGAAATTTTTTCATATTACACCGCCTTAACGTTTAAGCCCTGCAACTGTCTGGAGCATTTCATCACTTGTTTGAATTGCTTTAGAGTTCATTTCATAAGCCCGCTGGCCTGTAATCATATTAACCATTTCATTAACCATAACCACATTACTTGTTTCTAAAAACCCTTGTCTTACTTTACCGTAACCATCTTCTGAAGGAATACCTACTTGGGCAGCCCCTGAAGCACCTGTTGCCAGGTAAATATTTTCACCAATAGAGCTTAAGCCTGTTGGGTTTATAAAACGAGCTATTTCTATTTGGCCAAGCTCAGTTTCTTCATCTTCCCCAGGAAGTTTTACAGAAAAAATACCATCACTTGATACAGATATACTTAAAGCATTATCTGGAATATTAATACCAGGCTCTAAAAGATATCCTTCAGGAGTAACCACATCTCCGTTAGCATCAATAGAAAAAGCACCGCATCTAATATAGCCAATATTACCATCTGGTAATGTTACTTGAAAATAACCGTCGCCTTCAATGGTTAAATCAAGCTGGTTATATGTATTTTCATAATTACCTTGAGAGTGTATTTTTTGTATTGCAACTGTTGCAACACCCATACCCATTTGAATACCAGATGGGTGGTAAATACCTGCAGAAGTAACTGCCCCTGCTGCTTTAATGTCTTGGTATAAAAGGTCTTGAAATAATATTCTACCTTTTTTAAACCCGTGAGTATTAACGTTTGACAGGTTGTTAGACATATTATCAATATTCATTTGTTGTGCCTGCATGCCTGTAGCTGCTGTCCAAAGTGAACGAACCATAGTAATTTCCTCCTTACAATACTACTATTGTGTTAAAATTTGTGATGCTGCTTTCTGACTGATTTCATCATGAGTTTGCACTACTTTTGCATACATTTCATATCCTCTTGATGCTTCAATCATATGAACCATTTCAGCAATAGGGTCTACATTGGCTCCCTCAACATAGCCCTGCCTAACTCCTGCATTATCTGCATCAGTAGGTTCAATATCCACAGCAGCAAACTGGTTCCTGCCAACTTTTTGAAGCTGACGCACATCATCAAACTCCACAATCATAAGCTGGTCTCCTGCTATACCATTAGCATAAATGGTGCCAGTTTTATCCACTTCAAACCTTGCGTTTTGGTCAACTACTATATTTCCTGCCCCTTGGTTATTTCTGCTAAGCACTTTAAAGCCATCTGCTGTAACCAATTCGCCGTTATCGTTAATTGTAAAAGCTCCATCTCTTGTATACCTTATACCCCATGGAGTATCCACAGCAAAGAAAGCATTTTCCTGCTGCAGTGCAAAATCAAATTTATTGCCTGTTTCTTTAATAGGGCCCATTTCAAAATTAGCAGAGTTTTCATGTAATAATGTAACTGTGTTAATAGTTTTATTATAATGGGACTGCCTAATAAAATTTTGCGGGTATCTATTATCCTCTGGCCTATAAACTGAGAAAACCGCCCTGTCTCTTTTATAGCCATTAGTATTCATATTTGCCAAGTTGTTGGATATGGAATCCACTCTATTTTGCTGCATTAAAAGTCCGCTGGTTGCTGTATATAATCCGTTTTGCATAACACATTACCTCACTATACCAAAAGCTTGTGGAAGCCCTGATTGAAATATTTCTTCAAAACCTAAAAGTGTCAGTTCATGTACCGGCCTTGCAGCTTTTGAAGGGTAGTAGTAAAAGTTTTCAT
>CAMEOC010000258.1 GCA_945929285.1 uncultured Mucispirillum sp. | reverse complement strand
GATGCCCAAAGCTCTAAAGCACCAATACAAGATGTGGCAGATAATTTCATTGGTAAGTTTGTACCTTTTGTATTATTTGTGGCTTTAGCTGCTTTTATTTACTGGTATTTCTTTGCTTCAGTTGGGGCAGAGCTTGCAATTATGCGTGCTGTTTCTGTGTTAGTTATTGCATGCCCATGTGCTATGGGGCTTGCAACACCTTTAGCTATAATTTCTTCATCTACAAATCTTTCAGAAACTGGCATTATATTTAAAAATGGTGAAGCCATAGAAAGATTTGCTTATGTAAATGATTTTTATTTTGATAAAACAGGCACTATTACAGAAGGTAATATGAGTGTTAGTGAATATAAGTTAATTACAAACTGTTCTTCTATTATGAACCTTATAACTTCCGTTGCTTTTTATTCAAAACACCCAGCTTCAAAAGCCATATCTTTATTAAATAAAGACTTATATAATTACGAATCTTTTCAGGAAACAGCAGGTGAGGGTGTTGCTGCAAGAATAAAAGGTAACCAAATTTTAATAGGCTCCCAGTCATTTTTAAATAAAAATAAAATTACAATTTCTAAAGAATATGAAGAAGTTATTAATGGTTATTTAAAAAAAGGTTTAACTTTAGTTTATGTTTCAGTTAACAGTGTATTTGTAGGTGTTTTTGGTATATCTGATACCATTAGGCAGGAAGCAGCATATTCCATATTACAGTTACAAAAAGACGGTAATAATGTATCTATTATAACTGGTGATAATGAAAAATCTGCAAAAATAATACTTGGCAGTGCAGGTATTAATGCAAATATTATTGCAAATGTTTCACCATTTGATAAAGGAAATATACTTCAAAATGCAAAAGATACTACAAAAACAGTTATGATAGGTGATGGAATAAATGACGCAATAGCATTAACTTCTGCCAGTGTGGGTATATCTATGAGAAATTCCACAGATATTTCTATGGAAAGTTCTTCTGCAGTTTTATTGCGTAACGACTTATCAATAATAGAGAAATCCCATAAAATATGCAAAAAAACTTTAAGAATAATAAAGGAAAATCTCTTTTGGGCTTTTTCTTATAATGTAGTTGCCATACCTCTTGCTGTAATAGGCTTAATACACCCGGTAATGAGTGCTGCTTTCATGAGCTTTAGTTCATTATTTGTTGTAACAAACTCTATGAGAATAAAAAAATAATACTAAAATTCCATATATTTAGAACATAATATACCGTATTCTTTATTTAATACTGGTATATCGTTAATAATAGGATAAGCCAATAAACAGTTTTCACAAAAATAATTATGATTATGGTATAAAAGTGGTTTTTTACAAATAGGACAGGCTAGAATTTTATTATTATCAATAATATCTTTATTTTTTTCAATAATTATTATTTCACTCATATTTTTATCTATTGATATATCAAAAAGCTCATATTTAATAATATTATACCCTAATTCACCTGCTGTATTGTGTAAATTTCGAATATATTTATGTTTAACAATATTTTCTTTAGTGGCATCACTTCCTAAATTATAAGAAGGTTCTATTAACACTAAATATTTTTTTGCAACTCTATAAAGCTCTTGTAAAATTGCTTTTTCATTATTTGTATTTGGTTCTATTGCATGGCAAGTAAATACTAAATCTATTGATGAATCAGTAAAAGGAAGCTCAAAAATACTACCTGTTAAAAAATTTGCTTTTAAATCAGGGAAAGGTAAATTTTTTGAAAAAAAACTAGAAGCGTATAATATTCTTGAAAGTGAAATATCTATGCCAAATATTTGTTTAAATTGATTAGAGGAATGCTTCAGTATACCATGAAGCGTTGTTGCTTCACCTGTGCCTGCATCCAATAATGAGCTACAATTTAATGAATTTAATATATTAGCAGCAGCTTTATACCAAATATCAACATAAGTAATATAATCTATTTCTTCTAGATCATAATCATTTTTTTTCTGTCTAACATGGATTATATTATTAGAAGGGTTTAAATAATCTTTTATATAACTACCAGCTTGTAAATCATAAGAGTATTTAATTATTTCTTTATCATTAAAATCAATATTACTATTGTTACGCAAATATTCCATTATATTTATTTTATTATTATATAACTCTTTTAATGTCATTTTGTATAATCCTTTATTATTTATATCAAATCTTTTTATATAGTATAATATTTTATAAAAAATAACAATTAAAAATATTGCTTATTTTAAAAAGACAAAAAAAGATAGTACAACATAATTGTACTATCTATAATATGGTATATATTAATAATTAAAATTATACCCAAGGTAAATAAAGTATATACCCATAAAGAAAAGTAATAATGATGTAATATGTTTGAAATATTTTACATACCGCATAATATATGAGCCCAAAACAGCTAAAGTCATCATTGCAAAGGTTGTGCCTAAACCAAAAGATGCCATCATAGAGCCACCAAGATACCATGAACCAGATGACATAGCACCAATTAATGCACTTATAGTCAAACCGCATGGGAGAAAGCCAAGTAACACACCATAAAAGAATGGGTTATTAGGTTTGTATTTTTTTATTTGATTTATAATAGGCAGTTTAGCTAAAAAGTTAAAAGAACTTATATTTAAAAAATACATTATAGCAAATAATATAAGAATAGAACCGCCAATATATG
>CAMEOC010000257.1 GCA_945929285.1 uncultured Mucispirillum sp. | reverse complement strand
GCCACCACAAAAGATGTTCTGCCAACCATTAAGTTATCAAGGGCTTTTTGAACCACCCTTTCACTTTCAGTATCTAAAGCACTTGTTGCCTCATCTAAAATCAATATTGGTGGGTTTTTAAGCAGTGCCCTTGCAATAGTAACACGCTGTTTTTGCCCCCCTGAAAGTTTTACACCCCTTTCACCGCATAAGGTGTCATATGATTCTGGAAAGCTTTCAATAAATTCATCTGCATAGGCTGCTTTTGCTGCTTTTTTTATTTCTTCATCTGTTGCATTATCCACACTATAACTAATATTATTTCTGATAGTATCGTTAAATAAAAAAGCATCTTGAGAAACTGTTGCAATATTATGCCTTAAAGAGTATAAATCATATTCTTTAATATCTATACCACCTATTAAAATTGCCCCTTCTGTAACATCATAAAACCTTGGTATTAAATGTGCCATGGTAGTTTTACCTGCACCACTAGGGCCTACAAAAGCTACAGTTGAGCCAGCTTTTACTTTAAAGGAAACATTTTTTAAAGCATATATATCACTGCCGTATTTAAAGCTTACATTTTTAAATTCTATATCTTTACCTTCTGCATTACATTCCATTGTGCCTTTATTTTCAATGATTTCATCTTCTTCATCAAACATAGCAAAAACTCTGTCACTTGCTGCAATAGAGGCCTGCAGTGCATTATTTGAGTTGGCAAAAAGTTTTACAGGCTCATATATTTGCACAAGGGCTGCTAAAAAGGCAATAAATGTACCTGTTGTGGATGTTCCGCTTATTACTTGATATCCGCCTATTAATAATACTGCACCAATACCAAAAGAGCCTAAAGCTTCTGTTAATGGAGAAGCTAGTGTTCCTGCAAATACACTTTTATTGGCATATTTTATGGTTTGAGCATTAGCTTTTTCAAAGCGTTCCACTTCCTTTTCTTCAGCCACAAAAGCTTTTACTACCCTTATGCCAGAAAATGATTCTTGAAGCACACTTGTTAAATCACCCATTCTTTCCTGGCCTATACGGCTGTATTTCCTAAGTTTTTTACTTATTATGGAAAGTGGGAAAATAAATATTGGGTATAATACTATGGCAATTAATGCCAGTTTATAATTCATATATAATATTACACCTATTAAGCCTATCATAGTAAGCACAGCACGAAACATATTTATAATAGTTGGAATAGATGACTGCACTAAGTTTATATCGTTTGTTATACGGCTCATAAGTGCACCAGTTGACTGGTCTGCATAATATTTTACAGGAAGCCTAACCATTTTTTCAAAGGTTTCATTTCTTAGCCTTTCAATAACCTTATTACCTATGTAGCTCATTAAAAAGCCCTGCATAAATAAAAACCCGCTTTTTGCAATATAAATCAATATAACAGCAACAGGTAAAATATAAAGATATGTATAATCATTTGGCTTAAACATATCATCAAAAACCCATTTAACAGCAATGGCTAAAGCACCGTTTGTAGAAGCTGTTATAATAGAAGCTGCAACAGCTAAAAATAATAACCATTTATATGGCGCAAAATATGGCCACATTAACCTAAATACCTTTTTTATAATCATACCCTCATATTTTTATTTTTCATGACAATCAAGGCAAGTGTTCAGTGAAGCATGACTGCCGTCTTTTGGCCACTGCTCATGGCACTGAAAGCACCTGTCCCCACAACCGCCTTGAGATAAAGCTAAAGATTTATTTTGCACAGGCTCATGGCATTTGATACATGTTGTAAGAGAAAAATGCGTTATATCCCCAACTAATTTTGGGTGGCATGTCATACAATCCCCTGCACAGCCTGCATATGTTTTTTCACTGAAAAAGCCAGCTAAAATTATTACGGCAGTAAAGAGCATGATAACCACTCTAAACACATGCTTCCCCGCTCTGTTGTTTTTAACCATACATCATCTCGTATTAATAAACCGTTTTTTATATTTTCTTCTATTTTTTTTACCAAATTTTCATCAAATTTACCAAAGTTTTTTTCCAGTAAATTTAAGTTTATGCCTTTTTTCATACGAAGCCCAAAAATAATATCTTCCATTAAAGCATCCCGACCTTTAATTATTTCAATATTTTCCACTATTTCTGGGTTTTTTATATATTCATTTATATTATTTCCATGATTATATCTTTTTCTTTCATTTTTATCAACATAAACCATAGAATGAGCTGAAACCCCAATACCTGCATACTCATTTGCCTGCCAGTAAAGGCTGTTATGTATGCTTTGCTTTCCTGCTTTTGCAAAATTGGAAGTTTCATATTTCAAATAGCCATTTTGCTCGCAAATTTTTTCCACTTCTAAAAAAAGAGTGTCATCATTTTCAAAGCCTTTTAAATACCCAGTATCTTCTGCATCGTAGCTGTATGCTGAAATATGGCTTGGGTTTATATTAATAGCTTTTTCTAAAGACTTTATACTTTTTAAGTTATCTGTATATGGTATATCGTATATTATTAATGTTTGATTAGATTTTAAAGTAAATGTTGCTTCACCTTTGGAACTAAAGACAATATAAGATTCTTTACCATCTATACTATATCTTGTGGCACCAACAATATCACGAATAATTACATTATAAGTATATGTAACACTTTCATTATCTTTTTGAACATCAATTTTCAAATTATTTTCTTTTAATAACACTT
>CAMEOC010000256.1 GCA_945929285.1 uncultured Mucispirillum sp. | reverse complement strand
GCAGAATTATTTGATTTGCATACTTCCACAGCTTCGCTCATACTTTTCTTTTTTAAAAGGTTTACAAGCTGTTCGTAAAATGCTTTAGGCACAAATTTTTCCCTACGTAATGCTATTAACCTTTCTATAAATACAGCTAATGATATAACAGATAGTAGTATTATAGGGTACATTGTAATACCACCTTTCTGCACTAATTCCCACATATTGTTCCTCCAAAACTTACTTTCTGCTAATATTTACTTTTTGATTAGCTTTTGATTTTTCATTTTTTATATTATGTTCTTTTAACATTTTATCTATAACAGCTAACTCTTTTGTTTTTTTCCGTTTAGTATAACTTGCTTTTGCACCAATTAAGTTTTCCACAGCATACTTTTCTTCAGGAAATAAATAATATCCTTTCATAAATGTAATGGTTGCATCTTCTGTTTTTCCGCTTTCAAATTCATCTTTACCTATGCGCCACAGGCTTGCAGAGCGAATGGCTGGGCTTGCTGTTTTTGAAAGCTCTATAATATAATCTTTATGGTTTTCATATTCTTTTTTATTAGATAAATCTATAAACCTTAAAACACCATTTTCCCATATTTTAGGTGAAGTAGTTTTCAATTTTTCTGCAGCCCAAAGCACATCTTCTGCCATATCACTCATGCCAACCACACGGCTGTATGCAGGTTTTGCAAACCTGGTGCTTTTTTCTGCCACTTCTTTATATACATCCATTGCTTTATTTTTATCAATATATTCCATACATTCTGCTTTCATAAATAAAGCATCTTCTGCAGCTTTGCCACCTTTTGCAATAATCTTATCAGCATCTGTTACACAGCTGTCATATCTGCCTGTATATTGGAAAAGTTTTGCTCTTGTTTCAAGCACATTAGGATAATACTGCGACTGTGGGTAATTATCCATAAAGAAATTAACATAACCTATGGAAGTATTAGTAGATTTTACATCTAAAGCATAGCTTGCAAAATCTGCAATTATTAAATCTTTATTTTCAAACTCTGCACTTTTTTCTATATAGCTTAGCTTATCATCAACAAACTCTTTGCCTTTTTTCTCTTTTTTAGCTATTTCAAATAAACCAGAAAGAGATTCATACAGGTAATCACCTGAAATAATAAGCTCATTATAATCTTTTTTAGCTTCCTGCAGTCTGTTATATGCTGCTAAAAGTTTTGCCCGTTCCAGTTTAAAATCTGGAGTTAAGTTTTTAAGCCCTTCCATATAATCAAGAGCTTTTTTGCCCTGCCCTGCTAATATTAACTGTTGAACACCATTGGAAAAAATCCTAATATCACTTCTATTTTCACGCATAATCTTTTCTGCATCTAATGGGCGTTTTTCCTTAAAATAGCACATCATCAGTAAAAATTTAGAATCAGCAGTAGGTTTTTTAATTTTTATTATTTCATTTAAAGCAGATTTATATTTTTTGCTGTTATAATAAACATTTGCTTTAATAAGCCTGGACCTGTCATCTGTTTTATCTTTCACATAGGCAAAAGCTTTTTCTTCATCATTTAAAGCACGGTATAAATCACCTTTTAATACATGGCAGTATGAAGTATTACAGTCATCAATAAGCATTAAAGCATCATCATACTTTTCTTTTAAATAATAAATTTGAGCAAGCATAAATTTTGCAAGAGCAAGTTTTTCATAATCAAGCCCTGTTGCAATAAACCTTTGGAAATTATATTCTGCCCTATTCATATCCACATATAAGCTTGCCATTCCTTGATAAAAATATGATGCACTAAGAAGTGATTTATTAAAGCCAATTAATGAAAAATAAAGCATAGAATTGGCATAATCTTTCTTTTGAAAATATTTTATACCCGTATAAAAATATACATAGTCATTACTGGCACGCTCTTTAAACTTAAAAAACTGTAAAAATTCTGGAGTAATTGTAGTAAATTTTTCACTAACAGCATAAAATAAAAGGGAAAGTTTTTCGTTATCACTTTTAATATTAGCAATCTTTTCTTTAGCAGCTACAAGCCTGTTTTCTGCCACATCAATTTTAGCACTTAAAACATAATAAACATCATTTTTAGGAAGTTTTTTAACATATTCTTTTGCGTTTGCCATATTATTAGACATTATATAAGCATCTGCAATAACAGGCATAATGCTTTCATCATCAATATTTACAGCAAACTTTTCCACCTGCTTATACTGCTTTAAAAAGTAATAGCATATAATACGCATATTCTTATAAGCAGGGTAGCCTTCTTCCATAGCAGGGTGGTTATTTAAAGCCTGCAAAATATCTTCATATCTATTTTTAGAATATAAATACTCTATCCATTTTGATAAGCTGTAATCTGTAAAATCAATATTTCTAGCAACAGCATCTTCCATTATATTATATTTTTTAAGTTCAGAGCTAATTAAAAATAAAGCATCTTGAGCAAGTAATGAATATTCATCTTTATTATCAAGCAGTGATAATAATATATCCAATGACTGCTGCTGGCTGCCTGTATAAAAAAGGCTCATAGCATATAAAAACCTGGTTTCCCTATCATAACTGCTTTTAACAAGTTTCTTTTGAAATCTTTCATAAGAAGATATGGCATCTATATAATCTCTATTTAAAAAAGCCTTAACAACATTATTACGCAGTGCCTTTTCCCCAACAAATAATGAAGTAAACCTAGCA
>CAMEOC010000255.1 GCA_945929285.1 uncultured Mucispirillum sp. | reverse complement strand
CTACACGACGCTCTTCCGATCTGCAGCTGGAGGCTCTGGTGGCGGTAAAGACGATATGGCTCAAGCTGGCACAAAAGAGATAGATAAACTGCCTGTAGCACTTGAAAAAATATATGAATTGGTGGAAAAATAAAAAAAATAATAAATTTATTTGTTTTTTAGTAGACATATTTTAGGATATGTTATATAATCAACTATTAAGCGAATGATTGATGCAGGAGATATTTAATGAAAGCTGAGATGATTAACCCTTTCATTACCGCAACGTTGAATGTGCTTTCAACAATGGCAGGTATTGAAGCTAAAAAAGGCGAAGTGTATATTAAACAGGACGATAGAATGTCTTATGATATTTCTGGTGTTATTGGTATTGCTGGTAAAATGTCTGGGTTTGTAGTAGTTAGCTTTCCAGAAAAGCTGGCTTTAGATATTGTTTCTGGTTTCTTAGGTGAGCCAAAGAAAAATATGAGTAAAGATGTGGTAGATGCTATTGGTGAGTTTGTTAATATGATTGCTGGTGGCTCTAAACGTGTTTTTGCAGAGCAAGGCTATAAATATAACATAGGTATTCCTAATGTTATCACAGGTAAAAACCATACTATAAACAGGCCTAGCAATGTTGTTTGCATTGGTGTTAAATTTAAAGTTGGCGACCAAGAGTTTGTTATAGAAGTGGCTTTAAAACCGCGTCCTGAAGCAGATTAATATAAGAGATATTATGAATATATTTAAGATATATAGAGCGGTTTTTATGAGCGCTCTTTTTTTAATTTTATTTGGAAATACGGAGAAAGTAATGAGTGCTCCAGTGGAACATAAACTACCTAATGGTGTTACAGTATTATATGAAAAAGTGCCAGGTGTTAAAGTTGTTTCTGTGCAGTGCTGGATAAAAACCGGCTCTGTTAATGAAAACGATAAGCTGTCTGGTATATCCCATTTTTTAGAACATATGCTTTTTAACGGCACAAAAAATTTTAAACCAGGCGAAATAGATGAATATCTTGATGTTAAAGGTGGTTATAATAACGCCTTTACTAGTTTGGATGTTACAAACTATTATGTTACTATACCTACAGATGAGGCAGAAGCTGCTTATGAAGTAGTAAGCGATATGGTATTTAATGCTTTACTTTTACAGTCTGAAATAGATAGGGAAAAACCTGTTGTGCTGCAGGAAATAAACAGAAAATACGATGACCCTTCATATAAAATGTGGCAGGATTTACAGGCTACTTTATTTGAAGGCACTCCTTATTCCAGGCAGGTTATAGGCTCATCAAAAACGGTTAGCGAATTTACTAGAGAAGAAATCATAGACTATTACAATAGATTTTACCACCCTGAAAATATGACTTTAGTAGTGGTGGGAGATATTGAGCAGGAAAAAGCTCTAGAATTAGCAGGTAAATATTTTAACCAAACAAGAAATGTGCCTGTGGGTGCAGGTTATAAAGGGGAAAATAGTGTTACTTTTAAAAGCCCTGTTAATAAAAACTTCACAGCAGATGTAAATGTAGACTATGCAGTTTTTGCTTACCCTACAGGTATGCAGGATATAAATACAGTATATGCAGAAGAAGTTTTTGGTGAGATTTTATCAGGCGGCGAATATTCATTGCTTAATGAAGTTATTAAAAACCAAAACAATACTGCCATATATGTTACAGATATAGGGCTTTTTAACCATTATAATGGTTGTTGTGCCAAACGGTAATGGGGAAAAATTTAGAGATGAAGCCCTTGCTATAATAGATGATATTGCAAATGGTAAGTTAGATGAAAAAAGGCTGGAAAAAGCAAAAAACAGGCTTAAAAGTAAAAATATTTTTGAAGAAGAAAATGTTTCTTCTTTAGCTCAAAATATTGGCTATGCTTATGTGCTTGATTTTAAAGACTACCACTTAAACTATGAAAAAGGCATAGATTCTGTTACTTTAGCAGATGTTTCAGCAGCTGCCAAAAGAATGACAGAAGGTCCTATGTATTTTGGCATAACTACTAATAATTAATTAAATATAATTTAATGTAATAAAAGCGGGGTATTTGCCCCGCTTTTTTGTTGTTATAAATATAATATGTTTTGCAGTTTATTTTATAAACTTATATGGTGAATTAGCAAAATCCCACTGGTAACACAAGTTATTTATGTTTAAATAAACTTTATTATCATAATCATGTATAGATACCATATTAAAGGTAAGGTATTTATATGTAATATCATCACTTAAAAACCTATCATATTTTATTCTTGTTGTTTCAAAATTATCTTTTATAACTTCATTTGGATAAAAGTCATTAATAGCATCTTCTGTGCTAAAAAATACAGGAGTAGGGTTGGAACAATTTAATGTAAAACCGTAACCAAAAGAAGTATTATCATTTAATATGGTATAGCTACATTTATCCTGCATAATACTATTACATTTATCAGAAGAAACCATAGTTTCTTTAATATTTGCTTTTTTTAAAAACTCAGTTTTATCTACCCCTTTATTAATAACTTTTTCATCCATACCACAGGCAGATAATAAAAACATAAAAACAAATAATATATATAATTTTTTCATATAATACCTCCTGTTTATATTATTATGCAATATATAAAATTTTGCAATAAAAAAGGGTGGCTTTATGAGGCGAACCCAAATTTTTGGACAGATTTAAAATTATACGGTTTGAGTTCTG
>CAMEOC010000254.1 GCA_945929285.1 uncultured Mucispirillum sp. | reverse complement strand
CAATAACTCTACCGTCAGTTAATTTATATTCTTCTCTAATTTGGTGGTGCTGCCAGCCTGCTTTTATAAGGGCAGGTGTAATATATCTTGTGCGTATTTCTTGTTCTGTAAGAGTTTTTTTATCCATAATATCACCTTTAAAACATAGTTTAGAAAAAAATAATATTTATGTAAAGGTAAAATATGTGGTGTAGTAATATTATATTTGATTATCTTACACTTTTTACAGGGAAAAAATGTTGTGGTGATACATTTTTTACAAGGAAAAATAGATAAATTACATTAAAAATAAAAAGTTATAGTATAAATTATCTTATATTATTAATAAGTTAAATATATTTTATTTTCTGTTTTCCTGCCTGTATTCCCAAGGTGCTTTTGGGTTATCATAGGCCCATAGTCCAATATTATTATATTTTGCTTTTAACTGCATATATTCATTGCGAACAGATTTGCTGTATTGGAAATAGCTCCAGGCACACCCTTTTTTTATCATTTCATAGTTTATATTTACATTATCAGCATATATGGTGACAACCACTCTTTTATATCTATCAATATCTTCCACTGCATAAAATATTTTTTTGCCTTTAAGCATTTCTTCTAAACATTTTCTAGAATCTTCCCCAAACTCTTGTTTTAATTCAGGTGCATCTATACCATAAAGCCTTATGTTTACTTTTTTGCCATCTTCATTTATTACATTTATAGTATCGCCATCATGCACGGAGTTTATTTTGGTAATTTCTTTAATACTGGAAGAAAAATTATAATATGCAGGCACTTTAAGCCTTAAAAAATCACTAACCACATCACCAAATAATATTTCTAAAAAGGCAATACCGCCTGCAATTAATAAAATAAATAATTTAATAGAATTAGGGATTTTTTTGTATGTCCTTGCCATATACCACCTTAAAAATTTAACACATTTTATATATTTGTTATTATGTAATCTAATATTAACCCTTGCAAAATATAATTAAAATGTTAATATCTTTAGACCATATTTTTTAAAATACTTTAATAATATAATAGAACAAAATCATATTGTAAAGTGTCATTATAAAATATTAGCCTTATTTTTGCTTATTTTCTTATGAAATATGGCGACATGGTGTTAATATAATATATTATTGTTGACACATATATTTTAATATGTAAATACTTAATATAGTTTTTATTAGGAGAAAATATGCTTAGAAATTTGATTTTATTTGCAATAATTTTATGTATGCCTTTATCAGCATTTTCTTTAACAATTGATGAAACAGTTCAGCTGGCACTTTCTACAAATAATAACCTTAAAAGTAAGGAATATACTTTAAAATCTAAAGAGTTAGCATCCAGCAATGCAATGCTTATATTTTTCCCTTCCATTGGTGCTCAGTATGATTTTTCATATAACTGGCGTGATATGACAAAAGCACTTAATAAAAAAACAGAAACAGATTCGGCTACTTTTAGCACATATGTTAATTTAAACCTTTTCAATGGTTTATCTGATATGTTTACATACCAAATAGCAAACTTAAATACTAAAATGGCAAGATCAGATTTAGATGCAGCAGGCTATGATACTATCCTTGATGCACAAAATGCTTATATAAACTTATTAAAAGCAAAAAGTGATTTAGAAGTGGCAGAAAGCAACTTAAAACTTTTGGAAATGCAAAAAAGAGATGCTCAAATATCTGCCGATAACGGCTTAATTGCCCGTAATGATTTACTGCAGACAGAAACATATTTAGCTTCTGCTCAGCTGCAAAAAATCACTGCCCAAAGTGCTGTAACAAAAGCTGTGCAAAAACTGGAAAAAGTAATAAATAGAAAGCTTGATGCTAATGAAGAACTGGTTGAGCCTTTGTTATTAGATATTGATTTGGAAAGTGAAGAAGTATTAAAAGAAAAAATGTTTAATAATAGAAGTGATTTAAAATATTTAGAACAGTCTTACGAAGTGGCTAAAAAAACAGAAGTTTCTTCCCTTAGCGGTGTTTACCCTAAAATAGATGCTTCATTTACATATACCACTTACGGATATGAAGGCAACCCGTTTAGCGGTGCAAATGTTGGGGCAGATATGGCTAGCAGTAATATAGATAACAATATGGCTGTTGGTGTAACTGCTTCTTGGAATATTTTAAATGTGGCATCATCTTCTGTTAAATCTATTGCAGATAAAAGAACTCGCCAGGCTTTAGCTTACTCTATTGCAGATACAAAGCAAAATATGGTTTTAGAACTGCAAACATATATTGAAATGTATAATACATCAAAAGCTCAGCTGGCACAGGCTATTACAGGTGTTTCCCATGCAGAAGAAAACTACCGTGTTACAAAAAACTTATATGACCAAAGTGCAGCAACAATGACACAGCTTTTAGATGCTTCCTCATTATTAAATGAAGCAAAAGTGGCAGAATCTAATGCAAGATATAGTGTAATTTCTTCTGTTTACCAGCTGGAAAGAACTATTCAGGAAAAACTACCTGTTCATAATGCTCAAGAATAATATTACATTACATAATTATATAAAAATAAATAAGTGGGAGCAATATCCCACTTTATTTATATAATAACATATTTATAAAAAAGAAAAAATTCATATTTTAAACACAATTTTTTATTTAGCTGGTAAAATCTAAAAACGATTGCAACATTTTAAGCAGTCGTCTAAATTCTCATAA
>CAMEOC010000253.1 GCA_945929285.1 uncultured Mucispirillum sp. | reverse complement strand
ATAGTGGCTCGCTCCATATGGTATTTACCGGTAGTGCAGGAACAGGTAAAACAAGCGTTATTACATACCGCATAGCTCATTTAATTGTAGATAAAGATGTGGCTTCTGGTAATATATTAGCCGTTACTTTCACAAATAAAGCAGCCGGAGAAATGAAAAGCAGGCTTCAAGGGCTAATAGGGCCTCTTGCTAATGCTGTTTGGATGGGCACATTTCATTCTATTTGCTTAAATATTTTAAGAAACGAATCAGAATATGTGGGGCTTGCAAAATCTTTTTCTGTTATAGACCAGGAAGACAGGCTTTCTTTAATAAGGCAGGTTTTAAAAAGCTTAAATATTGATACAAACCAGTTTAAGCCAAAAGCATACCTTCATGCCATAAGTGCTTATAAAAACACAGAAAACTATGCCAGAAATGATGAAATAGAAGAAAACTACCACATGTTAAAAATAGTATACCAGGCATATCAAAAGGAACTGGAACTGCAAAGGCTTGTGGATTTTGATGATATGATATCATTATGCGTTCGCCTTTTTAATAATTTTCCCAATGTGCTTGAAAAGTATAAAAACTTATATAAATACATATTAGTTGATGAATACCAGGACACAAATGCTGTGCAGTTTAGGCTTTTATATATGCTTGCAGGTGATGACGGCAACTTATGTGTTGTAGGTGATGATGACCAGTCTATATATGGCTGGCGAGGTGCAGAAGTTAGAAATATTTTAGAATTTGATAAAGTATTTAAAAATGTAAAAGAAATAAAGTTAGAAGGTAATTATAGAAGCGGTAAAAGTATATTATCTATTGCCAACAGGTTAATAGAAAATAATACATACAGGCGGGGCAAAACACTAGAAGCCAGCTCTGATAAGGAAGCAGATGTTAGAAAATTTGAATTTACAAATGAATATGAAGAATCAGAATTTGCAGCCAGGACAATTTATGATAAAATATATGAAGAAGGCATAAACCCTGATGATATTGCCATACTTTATAGAACAAACGCCCAGTCGTTAAATTTTGAAAGGGCTTTAAAAAATAAAAGCATACCCCATAAGGTTGTGGGAAATATTGGCTTTTACCAAAGGAAAGAAGTAAAAGATATTTTATCATACCTAAAATTTTCCAGTAATAAAAAAGACGCCCATGCTTTTATAAGAAGTATTACTACACCAAAAAGGGGTATTGGTAACTCCACTATTGATAAGGTAAGCTCTTATGCAGAAGATAATGAAATAGATATTGTGCAGGCTTTAAATGCAGATTTAAAATACCTGGTAAAACACAGAGCCACATTGGAAAGGTATTTATCAATTATTAAGCATATTGAAGAAATTGAAAGTATAGCTGAAAAGGTAAAGTATGTAATTGAAGCCATAAACTACCATGAACTTTTAAAAAGTAACGGTGAAGAACCTGATACAATAGAAAGAAAAATGCAAAACTTAGATGAGCTTGTAGCTGATGCTGTTAGGTTTCAGGAAGCAAACGGCTCATCTTTGGCTGATTTTTTAGCCAGTGCTGCCCTTGTTACTTCAGGGGATGAAGAATCTGAAAGCAGTGTAAAATTAATGACTATGCATGCAGCAAAGGGGCTTGAGTTTAAAATTGTATTTTTAACAGGGCTTGAAGAAGGGCTTTTCCCTTTAGGTAATGATGAAGGGGAAACAAATATTGAAGAAGAACGCAGGCTATGTTATGTGGGTATTACTAGAGCTATGGAAACATTATATATTACACGGGCAAGAAACAGATTAAGGCGAGATAAGCATAACCATGCAGAAGCTTCCAGGTTTTTAGGGGAACTGCAGTATGGGGCGGCTTTTAAGTTTAATAAGGGAAAAACAAATAATACTTTTACAAATAAAAATGGAAATTATGCAGATTATATAAAAAATACTACCAATTCTGAAAAGAAAGAGTATAATAATAGTAATGCTGTATTTTCCCCTTCAGAAAAAGTGGTGCATTCTGTTTTTGGAGAAGGGGTTGTGCTTTTTAGTGAAGGCAGTAATGAGCATGAAAAAGTAACTGTCCACTTTAAAAAGGCAGGTATAAAAAAAATAATTGCAAAATTTTTAGAACACGCATAATAATTAAGTAAAGCATAATTATTTATGTATATATGGAGGATAATATGTTACTGAAAAAAATTGACCACATAGGCGTAGCTGTAAAATCTATTGAAGCAGCACTGCCATTTTACAAAGCAATGGGTGCAGATGTAAACCATATTGAAGAAGTTCCAAGTCAGAAAGTAAAAACTGCTTTCATTAAAATAGGCGAAACTACTATTGAGCTTGTGGAAGCTACTTCACCTGAAAGCCCAATTGCAAAATATTTAGAAAAAAATAGAGAAGGCCTTCACCACATTTGCTATGAAGTAGACGATGTGGTTGCATGCTTAAATGAATTAAAGGCAGATAACATACCATTAATTGATAACGAACCAAAAGTTGGTGCACATAATATGCTTGTGGCATTTGTTCACCCAAAAGGCAATAATGGTGTATTAACAGAGCTTGCTCAACATCAACATTAATATATAATTTTGGGGCTTTTAAAAGCCCCATTTTTTTCTCTCTATTTTCATTATTCTGTTTATATATTTCATATTTTTTAGGTATTATGGGAAATATTGCTTAAAATATTTCTACTGCATAGTATTGCAATATTCTAATAAA
>CAMEOC010000252.1 GCA_945929285.1 uncultured Mucispirillum sp. | reverse complement strand
TTCCAAGATAAAGTATAGTCATTTAATGCTTTTTCAATTTTATTTTTCACATCATTATAATTATACTCATCACTATACATTAATTTTTCTGCAATAATAGTTGGAGTAGTAACTTTTATATTATTAAAAAGTATATCAAAGTTGGCATTATTCATAGCCACACAGCCTTGAGTATATGTTTTATCTAAATCTGGCTTAACACCATGGAGCCATATTCCGCCACCTGTTTTTTTCTCTATTCTATCCACTATATTTGGGTAGTTTAATGGGAAAGAACCAGCACCATATATTAAAGCATATTCCCCATATCTTTTAACTAAATTTTCCCCTGAAGAATATGAAAGCACATAATATACCCCTTCTGGAGTTTTTTCATCACCCTGTTTTATTTTATTGCCATCTACCCTGCCTGTAAGGATAGGAAATTCCTGTATAACTTCCATACCGTTATTACTAAGGCGGGCAATATAAAGCCTTTTTACAGATTTATCCACAAGCACAACATTTGTTTCTGCTGCCCCACTGCCACTTAAATTAACAATGGTATTTTTACCAAGCCTGCTTTTTGCTACTGGAGCCTGCTCTGCTATTAATGCTTTAGATACATCTTCATGTTGGACTTTTGCATCATCTGGCACTTGTTCATAAGCATAGCTTATGGTATATGATAGTAATACCATACACATTACTGCATACACTTTTTTCATATTTTTCACCATTCTATATTTTTCCCATATAAAAAATATCTATCCAGCTTATTTTTTATTATACTATCTACTTTTTTTCCATAACCTACTGGGATATTTTTATAATATAAAAGTTCATTATTATAATTATCATTACAGGATATGTCAAACCCTTTCAAATAATTTAAGCTAAAATCATAAGAAATATTATATTTTATGTTTTCTTGAGCATATGCCCCCAGTTCCCATACACTTTGGCTTGCAGGCTCATAAGTTTTTCCGCTGTCTTTATATAAATTAAGGCCGCGCCTTTTAAAGCGGATATTTTTAAATATTTCCGGTGCTGTTTCTATATATCCTTTTCTATCTACTTCATATATATTTATATGGCTGTGGTTATAGCCTGGGTAATATTTTTTAAAGAAATCACTTTGTTTAGTATTTAATTTTGTATTTTTAAATTCATATTCTACCAGTTGGCCTTTTTTACCTATGGCAGCAGCAAAAAAGCCATCTATATTATCTTTATCTGGCATAATGCGGGCAACATTTTCATCTATATCACTTTGCCCTAAAAGCCCCCTGCCATATTCTTTTCCACATGGCAAAAGAAAGGCATCAGAATATTCATCTAATAATTGTTTTACAACCATTTCATTTTCTTCTAAACTTAATGTGCAAGTGGAATAAACCATAACTCCACCAGGTTTTAAACAGGAAAAAGCTGATTTTATAAGCTGATATTGTAGCTGAGCCATACGGCATACAAGCTCTTTACCCCACTGAGCCTGCACTGTTTTATTACGGAAAATCTTATTTTCATTGGAGCATGGTGCATCAAGCAAAATACCATCAAAGGAATTTTCAAAATATTTTGGTAAAAGCCTGCCGTCTAGTGAAACAGTTTTCACATTATAAGCCCCATATTTTTCTAGGTTAAAATGAAGTGATTTTAAACGACTTGAAGATATTTCATTGGCAACTATAACGCCTTTTCTTCCTGCCATATCAGATAAAGCACAAGTTTTACCACCAGGGGCAGAAGAAACATCAAGCATAACAGGGTTTTGCCCCATGAAGACATTAATATTTTAGCAGGTGCTAAAGATGAAGGGTTCATAATATATGCACCACCTGTTTGAAAGGTAATGCTTTCTACTATACTTTCATGGTTTTCCACCACTTTATACATATTTTCATACTGACTAAGGCTTTCAATACTGCATATATCTTTGATTTCTTCAAGATAATCAATATTTCTGCATGGACTTACACGGATATGGCGAGCTTTCGGGCATGACAGCCCGTATTCAAACTCATCATACCTATCTTTTAAAAGTGGTTTGTATTCTTTTCTAAAAAGTTCCAGCCAATTATTTTCCATAGCATACACCATATTAAATTAATAAAATTTATGCAAGGAAAAAAGTGACTTCAATTTTATTTGACATTTTATAATCTTTTATTATATTCTTTTTAAATACATTTTTAAGGGAGATTATTATAAACAGGGTATATGAATATTTAGCCCTTAAACATATTAAGGGTTTAAGTGATGTGGTAATACAAAATATCATTGAAAACCGTGGTACAATTGCAGGTATATTTGATGAAAGGGCAGATTTTTTCTATGGGTCTAATATTCAAAGTGCTGTTGCTGAAAGGATATATAATAAAGCTTTTAACGAGCAGGTAATAGAAAATATAATTAGGCGAACAGAAAAAGAAAATATAAAAATTATCACTTTAGAAGATGAAAATTACCCTGCTTTATTAAAAGAGATATATGCTCCCCCTGCTCTGCTTTTTATAAAAGGTGATGAAAGCTGTTTAAATAATACATCAGTTGGTATAGTAGGCTCTAGAAACTGTTCTTCTCAAGCTGAAAAATTTACATATAAGCTTTCAAAAGAATTGGCAGAAGTGGGTATTACTGTTATTAGTGGCTTTGCCTATGGTATTGATATTGCAGCCCATTTAGGAGCGGTGGAAAAAGGTGCCACAGCATGC
>CAMEOC010000251.1 GCA_945929285.1 uncultured Mucispirillum sp. | reverse complement strand
CATTATTTTGAGCCAGCTGCATATAAATATTTTCAGCCATTGCAAACTCCTATAATGGAATAAGTCCGTGTTTTTTGTAAGGCCTGATTTCGCGTTTAGAAGCATACATTTCTAAAGATGCTGCTAAATAGCTTCTTGTATCTGCCGGTAAAATAACATTATGAATATAGCCTTTTTTAGCTGCTGCATAAGGGTTTGCAAAAAGCTCTCTATATTCATCAAGTCTTTTTTTAGTTTCTGCTGCTTTATCTTCAGCATTTTTAATTTCTTTACCATAAAGCAGGCTCACAGCACCTTCTGCACCCATAACGGCGATTTCTGCTGTTGGCCAAGCTGCCACCCTGTCTGCCCCCATTTCTTTAGAACACATACCAATGTAAGCACCACCGTATGCTTTACGGATAATAACTGTAAGTTTTGGAACAGTAGCTGCAGCATAAGCAAATAATAATTTTGCACCATGCCTAATAATACCGCCGTATTCCTGGTCAACCCCTGGCATAAACCCTGGAACATCTACAAGAGTAATTAAAGGTATATTAAAAGCATTACAGAAACGGATAAAACGAGCAGCTTTATCTGATGAGTCAATATCTAAAACACCTGCTTTAAAAGCTGGCTGGTTAGCTATTATACCAACACTTCTGCCGTTTAACCTGCCAAAACCAACTATAATGTTTTTAGCAAAGTTTTCCTGCACTTCTAAAAAGTCTGCATTATCTACAATTCTCCAGATAATTTCGTGCATATCATAAGGCACTTTTGGGTCTTCTGGAACAATAAAGTTAAATGATTCATCTGGGCCAATAAGGCTGTTTCTAGATGATTCTATAATAGGTGCTTCTTCTGAGTTATTAGAAGGAAGGAAAGATAAAAGCCTTCTTGCTAGCCCTAAAGCTTCAGGGCCAGATTTTGCAACAAAATGAACAACACCAGAATAATGAGCCTGAGCATCAACACCGCCAAGCTGTTCTAATGATACTTCTTCCCCTGTAACTTCTTTAATGATTTTAGGGCCTGTAATATACATCTGCCCTTCACGCTGAACTTGAATAATAAAGTCTGTTAATGCTGGAGAATAAGCAGCACCACCAGCACAAGGCCCTGCAATAATACTAATCTGCGGAACAACACCAGAAAGTAGTACATTTCGGTAGAAAATACCGCCGTAACCAGATAAGGCACTAACACCTTCTTGAACTCTGGCACCGCCTGAATCGTTTATAAAAATAAATGGAGAACCAGTTTTTAATGCTGCATCCATAAGCTCTTGGGCTTTCCTGGCACCTGCTTCACCCATTGTACCTGCGTTAACTGTAAAATCCTGACTGGCAACAAATACACTTCTGCCATCTACAAGCCCCATACCTGTAACCATACCGTCTGCTGGCAGCTCTTTTTTATCCATACCAAAATCAGTGCATCTATGTTGCACCATTAAAAAATCTTCTTGGAAGGTATCTTCATCTAAAAGCATGCCTATACGCTCTCTTGCTGTATATTTGCCTTGAGAGTGCATTTTTTCAATCTGAGCATCACCACCACCCTTATATAGTCGGGCACGAAGCTCAATTAGCTCTTTTACTTTGTCTTTGCTCATTTAAACCTCACCTTATTAGAATAGATTTATCCCATCTACATTATACTTAATTTATATACTTTTCAAGTGTAATATATGAAATTTATTTTTTTCTTCTTATCCTTCTTCTTGCCTGTGCTTTATTATCTGTGGCAGGTTTTTTATCATGCAGCCTTTTCCTGCCCCTTACACTTTTAAACCTGCCTAATATTTTACTTAATTCTTTAGGTATTACCACATATTCTTCATCTGGGTTTATGTAGTTTAGCTTATGTTTTGTATAGTTTTCTATTTTTGGTATAAGGTATGCATCTTCTTCTGTGGCAAATATTATAGACATACCTTTTTCACCTGCCCTGCCTGTTCTGCCTATTCTATGCACATAATCTTCTGGGTCATCTGGCAGGGAGTAATTAAATACATGGCTTATGCTGTCAACATGTATGCCCCTTGCTGCCACATCTGTGGCACATAATACTCTTATGGTGCCGTTTCTAAGTTCTTCTAATGTTTTTATTCTTCTAGACTGGGTAACATCACCAGATAATAAACCGCAGGAAATGCCACATGCTTTAAACATATCTGTAAGGCGGGCAACTTCATCTCGCCTGTTTCCAAAAACTATTACTCTACTTAAATTTTCATTGGATATCATATTATACATAATGGCAAATTTTTCTTTTATGGAAGCAATGTATGCCACCTGCTCTATATTTGTAGATGTTATTTCATCAGATTCTACTTCTATACGCACAGGGTCGCTGGTCCATTTAGAAGCAAGGCGAAGTATATCATCATTTAATGTGGCACTAAAAAGCATAGTCTGCCTGCTTGATTTGGCAGGTATGGAAGATATTATTTTTTTCATATCTGGAATAAAGCCCATATCAAGCATTCTATCTGCCTCATCTATAACTAATACTTCCACTTGTGATAAATCAAGAACCCCTTGTTCCTGGTAATCCAGCAGCCTGCCTGGAGTTGCCACTAATATATCAAGCACCCTGTTTTCCACCTGCCTTTTTTGCTTTTCATAATTTATGCCGCCAAAAACAGACTGTATACTCATATTGCAGTATCTGCCAATATTTCTTGCATCTTTTTCTATCAGTGAAGCTTTAAAGTTTTTTGATTCCTTGT
>CAMEOC010000250.1 GCA_945929285.1 uncultured Mucispirillum sp. | reverse complement strand
GCAGCTAAAGCACCATATAATAAAAATGATGTGTTTCTTGCTTTATTAAATAATACAAAAATAAACCTAAATGCTGGCTATGGAAAAGATAATAATACACTGCTAATGGAAGCTGCCGAAAACGGTAATGCTAATATTGTAATGATGTTAGTTGCCCGTGGAGCAGATGATACATTACTAAATAATAAGGGTAAAACTGCTTTAATGCTTGTAAAAGAAAAGTTTCAGGAAAAATATGCTAATGCCACTGTGGAAGAAAAAAATAGTGCAGATTATAAAAACTATAAGTTTTTAGCAGAAGTTTTTCTTGCAGATAAAAATACTGTGGCAGAGTGCAGAAGCGGTATAAATGAAGAATGTAAAAAATATTATAAAGCGGTGGATATGATAAAGCCTGCAGGTTAATTGGTAATGCAGCTTATTTTATTTCCATATATCTTACGGCTATATGTGGGTCAAAGTTATGGTGTTTTTTACTTTTTTATATATTATGGTGGTTTAAAGAGCCTCTTATTTCTCCAAATATTTTAGAGGTGGAGCCTAAAATATTTTTATGGTTTCCTTTTATATGGTGGGGTATGTGTATAGATATTTCACCTGAATTATCTTTTAAAATATATCTATCCTTATGGTGAGAGTTATCATAACCTGTAATAGTGCCAGAAATTATGCAGGTGGAGCCATCATATGAATTAAAGCAGTCTGATATGGTATAAACTTCATTATAAAATCTTTCTTGAGCCATTAAAGAGTTACTGCACAATAAAAGGGCAGAAAATAAAAATACTAAAATTTTTTTCATATGATTATCTTAGTGAAACCTGTATTGTAAATTCCCCAACTTCTGTGGCAAATGGCACACATATATATGGTGCATATTCCACATCTTTAAAAAGCCTTGTGCCTTTTCCTAAAACAAAAGCAGGGGTGCTAAGTTTAAAAGTAAACCCAAGCTCTGTAAGCCTTCCCTTTGCACTACCTGAAATCATGTTAATAATTTCACCAATGGCATCCATAACATCTTTATCTAAAAACTGCTTTTCATCCATTATTAAAGCACTAGCCATTTTTTTTGCATCATCTTCACTTAATGCAATAATAAAAGCCCCTCGCTTATCTCCTGCCATGCGTATAACAGCAGATAAATGGTTTAAGTTAATATCATAATGGTATACATAGGGTTTGCCTTTTTTGCACTCCACTTTAAAAAGCTGGTCCATAACATCCAGCACACCTGTTATAACGCAGTTTAAATACTCTGCTCTCACAAGCCTCTACTCCTTACATACTATACTAACATACTGTAACATCATAGCCTGCTTTTTTTAAGGCTATAACAATTTGTTCTATATGCTCCCTGCTTTTAGTTTCAAGCTCTAAATTAACCCTTGAAAATCCAATAGGAAGCCCTGCACCAAACCTGTCATGGCGAATATCTAATATATTTGCCCCTTCATCTGCTAAAAATTTTGTAATAGCAGCTAAAGAGCCTGGGCTGTCTTTTAAGTTTAGGGTAAGCTCTAAAAACCTGCCGGAAGTAGACATACCTTTACTAATAATTCTAGATATCATATTTATATCAATATTTCCACCTGAAACTATTAATATATTATTTTTATCTTTAAAATCAATACTTCTTGACATAATAGCAGCCAGTGGGGCAGCACCAGCACCTTCCACCACAAGTTTTGAACGCTCCATATATTCTAAAATAGAAGCAGCTATCATATTTTCTGAAACAGTAACAATATCATCTAAATATTTAGAGCATATATCAAAGGTAATATCACCAGGAGTTTTTACAGATATACCTTCTGCAATAAAGGAAGCACCTGTAACACGAACTATTCTTCTTTTACGAATAGATGAAGCCATACTGCTAACAGCTTCAGACTGCACACCTATAACCTTTGCTTTACTGCCGCTTTCTTTTAAATAGGCAGCCACACCTGAAGCTAAACCGCCGCCCCCAACAGGTATAATTATATTATCAATATCTTCCATATCTTTTAATATTTCAACGGCTATTGAGCCCTGGCCTGCAATAACATCTATATTATTAAAAGGGTGTATTAAATAAAGCCCTCTTTCATCTGCTAATATTTCCGCCATGGTGGCAGCATCATCATATGTTTCACCATGCAACACAACTTCTGCCCCATAAGCTTTTGTATTATTTACTTTCACAAGGGGAGTATGAACAGGCATAACTATTACAGCAGGCACACCAATTAATTTTGCACTAAAAGCAACCCCCTGGGCATGGTTTCCTGCACTGGCAGTTATAACACCTTTCGCACATTTTTCTTTATTTTTAAGTATGGCATTTAATGCACCGCGGACTTTAAAAGAACCAGTTCTTTGCAGGCTTTCCAGTTTGAAATATATACCTGCACCATAGCTTTCAGAAAATGAAGCCGAATGGTAAAGGGGTATATTTTTCACATAGGGAGATATATTTTCATATGCTTTAATTATTTCTTCTTTAATATTTTCAACCATAAACTATCCTTACTAATGCATTATTAAATTAGTGTTATTATTATTTATATTGTTATTTTCAGTATTTTTTTGCTCGTCATCTATTACCATATACTGCCTTAAAAGTGCTACTATATGGTCGTGGTCAAATTTTCTTGCATGGTCTAGCACATTTTCTCCGGCTTTATCTTTTATGGCAGTATCTGCTTTATTATCAAGTAATAGTTTTGCTGTATTATAT
>CAMEOC010000249.1 GCA_945929285.1 uncultured Mucispirillum sp. | reverse complement strand
GGATTATCTGAAATAAGTATAATGCCATTAAGTATTTTCTGAACTCTTTTTACAACTAATGTAGTATCAAGCCTGATAACATATATGCCTTCATCGGTGATTAATTTTTGAGAAAGGTCTACCAGCAATAAATCTCTATCATCTATTACTGGCTGCATTGAATTTCCTGTTGCATTAATCAGACAAACATTATCGCCAGTGGATATATTTATTATGGCTGAAGATATTTGTAAATGTTTTACAGAGTTTTCATCATAGACAAGAGCACCACTACCAGCAGCTGCAGAAACTTCTGGATAATATGGAATAGAAATAATATCAGAGTATTCTTGCTGCCTGCATGTATTATCTAAAAACATTTCTCCAGTGCCATTTAAAAGCCAGTCTGGGTTTACATTATAAGCCTGTGAAATGAGTATAAGCATTGCTTGTTTCACTGGTGTTTCATTACATTCATATTTTTGAATAGCCTGATGACTTCTACCTATTTTTTCACCAAATTCTTTTTGTGTTAAATTAAGATGTTCTCTCAATTTTTTAATATTGTCTCCAATATGCATAGCTCCTCCATTCTAAAAAAATTCTAATTATTAGAAAAATTATATTGACAATTCTAATTATTAGAATTATATTCTAATTATCAAATAGGAAAAACAAAAAACACATATATTTTTAAATATATTATTTGATGATAACACAAAACAACAAAAAAGAAAAGTAAGCATAGATTTTAAGATGTTTAAAAGTTGAATAGGGGGTAAGTGATATGGATAAAAACTTTCAAAACAATAAGGAATGTGTTATGTTAAAAGAAAAAAGCCAAGAGAGAGCAGATATGAATATTAGGTTAAGACAGAGAGAAGAAGTTAAAACTTTATTTTCTGATATAAGGCATAACCCTAAAAAATATTTGTTTATACACTATTCTTCAGAAAGTTTTGAAAATAACCAAGGTGTTCCAAGAATTTTAACTGTAAAAATTAGTAATTCTGAAGGAAATGATATAAAAACTTTTTCAGTATTGCATGAGGCTATCATAAGAAAGATAGGCGAAGATAAAATTGCTGAAAATATAGATGAGCTAGAAAAAGCAATGCTTGATAAGTTGTTGATGTATGTTATTAGTCTAAATCCACAATATCAGATATTTTTACACTGGAATATGAAAGATAGTAGCTATGGGTTTGAGGCTATTGCATTAAGATATGAAGTGCTTAATGGTAAAGCAGATTTTAATGTGTTTGATAAATTTGCAAAAATTAACTTATCAGATGAGCTACAAAAACTTTATGGAGAAAAATATATTGGAAAACCTAGAATACAATGTCTGATAGGAAAAAATAAACTGGAAAAGCCTGCTATGCAGAAAAAAGATGAAAAGCTTTTAAGTGAGGGAAAATATGCAAAATTGCAAAACTCATTTAATGCAAGGTATGAAAGTTTATTAAAAATAATCAATCTTGCACTAGATGGTAGGTTAAAAACAAATCATAATATTATTGATAGGTATGGTTTTAATCCTGCTGGAATATTTGAAGCTATAAAAGATGACTGGAAATTAGCTTTTGTAGCTGCTCTTTGTTGGTTATTCATAGCAATAATCGTTGAAAAATTATTCTTTTCTTAATAATGGCAGGTGATACCTGCCAAATCTAAAATAAAATTCACTAATATACTTACCCTTTATTATTCTTTTTTATCATAAAAGGCAGATGTTTTGAAATGTTAAAAGATATTTAAGATGTTTAAAAGTTGAATAGGGGGTAAGTGATATGGATAAGAAATATTATATAGAGCTGGAAATGGTGAGAATTATTAATAAAGAATCTGCCAACTCTGATAATGATTGTCATAGTAGGGAGTATGATAGAAAATATAAAATCATACTCCATACAGATAATGAAGAACATGTAAAGGAAACATTAGATTTTTACAAAGCTGTGGTATCTAGAGATTTGTTAGGATGGTTTAGATAGCTTTATCTGTTTCTTTTTTCATTACTGAGAATGAGTGTATGATTTCATTAGTGCATACATAAAGCTCACTAAATTCGCTTAATGGCTCTTTACATTTAGGGCAGTAAGGTGTGCTAAAGTATGAGCCATTAGGTGATTTTTTAAGCAGGAAGTTGCCGAAGTCTTGGAAATCTTCAGTTATGGTTTTAGATTTCAATGCTGCGTTTTCTTTTTTAAGTTCTGCAATCTCAGCTTTTAAAAGTTGGTTTTCTTTTTCTAATAAAAGTAATTGTTCTCTTAAAAGTTCTACATGTTCTTTTGTAAACTTGCCAGCAAGTATGCTATCAAAAATGTTTTTAACCACGCTTATATCCATAAAATACCTCCAAATATAATTATAAATATTTTGTATTGATATTAATAAAAAGTAAATAAAAAAAGCGGAGTGCGGAAATGAATTTTGAAAATATTGTAGCTGAAATTGTTGCAAAGGAAATGGCAAAGGAGCGAGCTTTGCTTTTTAAAAATATAGAAGAGCATATTACAGTGCTTGTGGATAAAGTTAGCAGTATGAAATCATATCCGCTGCAATCATTTGTTACGGAAGAAGTAGCCAGTGAACTTACAGGTTATTCAATGCCTACTCTTCGTAAATGGCGGACATATAAAAAAGGCCCGCAGTATTATAAGTCTGAAAAATCTGTGCGTTATAAAGTGCAGGATTTAATAGAGTTTATGGAAAAAGATAGGGTTCTTACCAGCGGGAGTA
>CAMEOC010000248.1 GCA_945929285.1 uncultured Mucispirillum sp. | reverse complement strand
TAACAACCACTTTTTTATTTATTTAATTTTTCGCAATCGTTTTTAGATTTTACCCGAATCAAATAGACTTATTACAAGTTTTAAAATATTCAGCCTGATAACTTTTCCAGCTTACCTGAAACAGCATTTATTAAAGAAATGGTTGATATATTATATAGCTATTTCTATTGTGGGTTCAACCGCAATATAATATTGCAATAACAACTGATATCGGAAAGAATGTTCTTGCAATGCTCCCACACACATTAAGATTATATTTTTAAATATTTTTTTAAATTTACTTAATATTATAAATAAACACTATATAATACTACATAAAACTATATAACATTATTTTTACTTCACTTATAACATTATGTTTTATAATGTTATATAATGTTGCTTAAAATTTTACCTATTATAAATCTGCGATATTTACACGGCATAAATGCGACATTTACACAGTTGTCGCAGATTTTATTTTGTCCTTTTTGTCGCACCCTAGTATATATTCGTTTATTTAATTATTTACACGGATGTCGCACTTTTTTTGGGGAGAAAAAAATCCCTTACTTGTCACTCTTTTTATTTCTTTGATAAAACCTTTTTGCACTCTTTATATATTTTTGAATATCATAATATCCTTTTAAACCCTGTTCTTTAATACTAGGAAAATAAGTACATATCTCGTTATATATATCTTTAGTTTTTATTGTACACCCTTTTTCTTTTAAATTAATAACCTTTGTTGTTATCCATGACCTTAATCTTGTATTATTATTTTTTTTAAATAATCTTTCTTTATCTTTTTTTGAAATATTACCTACTGCTGATTTTAAAAACCTATGATTATTAAAACAATACATTAATGTCTTTAATATTAACAACATCTCTTTATTATTATTTTCTGTATTTAAGTACCCGTAATCAAATAAGTCTGTTATTAACCACACAGGCAGTCGTTTTTCTTTCTGAATATCTTTTATAGATAAAGTTTTATATTCTTCTCTTAGAATATCGTCTAATCCACTCTCTATATAATCAACTATTGATTTACTTTTTGCAATTTTACTACCTCTTTATATATCTTATTTACATATCTTTATGTAATTACATCATTGAAGACATCAGCATCTTCTTTATACAATCAATCCCTGCCTGATTATACCTAAAAGCCTCTACTTCTTTATTAGTATGTTTAGCTTTATCAATAAACCATTTGCCATACTTATCATTTTTTCCCACTTCTTCAGCTGTATAATAATGTTCTATCCGTTCTTGCAGTGGCAGGATATGTTCGCCATATAATTCTTTTGTGATATAGCTATCTAATATTTGCGAATATCTGCCATCGCAGCTGCTTCTATAATTGTATCCTTGATATAAAATAAAACTGTCTTTAGGTAATAAATACTCTGGTCGTTTTTCACCCTTGTTATCAATATATTCAACCAGCGAAAATTCTCGCTCATTAAGAATTTCCCTGATTTTCTTAAGAATATCCTTGTGTTCTTTGCATATACCTGATGCAATATCTCTTGATGAAACAACAAGTTCTCCGTTGCTGCTTTTCATAATTACTAGAATAATTTCATGTTTTTCTGTTAGATTTAACATACAATGCTCCTTATCTATTTATTTAATTATTAATAAACAAGGAATGTTACATTTTAAAAACAGGCAAAAAAAAGCTCCCCTGTGGGAGCTTGAATATTTTATAGTTATTATATATGAAAGTTATATTTTTTATGAAATAGATGTGCCATTAAAGTATAACTCCTTACAGGATAAATCAAGGTCATCATTCCAGCTGATACCATAACATCCTGCATCTATTTTTACTTGCTAAAATAAGCCAGTAGTATTAGACAATACTTTAAAATCATAATTTTTATCAAACCATATATCTACATTGTATTCTTTAATTTCATCATTAAAGAATGTGACAAGTAACTTATAATTATCTATAGGCTTGATTGCTTTTATTCTATAAAACATAAATAACCTGTATATTAACCTACCAAACTTTTTATATTCTCCAGCTCATTATTCATACTTACTAATGCGTTGCGAATATCTATATCGTTTTGCAGATTTAAGAAATATTTATCACTCACATTAAAATATCTTGCTAGTCGCAGAGATGTATCAACTGTTATTTTGCGTTTATCTTTTAATATATCCTGTATACGAGATGTTGGCACATTTATATCTTTTGCTAATTTATATGCAGATATTCCCAGTGGTTGCATAAATTCTTCTAATAATATTTCACTTATTTTTGGCGTTTCTATTATATTTTCCATAGAATGCTCCCTAATGATAATCAACTATTTCAACATTATGTATGTCGTTATTATCTACAGTAAAACAAATCCTATATTTGTCATTAATCCTAATACTATACTGCCCTACTCTATCACCAGATAATTTTTCTAAATGGTTTGATAGTGGAACTTTTAAATCTTGTATGTTCGCAGCATTATCCATCATTATTAGTTTTCTTAATGCTATCTTCTGAATAACCGACGGTAATTTTTTAGAAAATTGCTGATTATATATCTGTTCTGTTTCCTTACACTTAAATGTTTTAATCATATATATAATATACCTGCTATCCATATACATGTCAAGCAGATATATTTTTATATACGATATTTGTGTAGAGAAATCAAGGGGAACTGATTAAACAAGTTCCCCAAGAATTTCCCCAAACTTTTAAAAAAATTATATACAATTATATCTT
>CAMEOC010000247.1 GCA_945929285.1 uncultured Mucispirillum sp. | reverse complement strand
GCTGCTTTTATTCCTATGGTGCCGTCTTCTTTCATTTCTATATTGGCAGTATATTTACATTCTGGGTAACCTGAGCAGGCTGCAAATATTCCGTTTTTGCCAGATTTTAAAACTAAATCTTTTGAGCATTCCGGGCATTTAATATCCAGCTTTTCCCCTTGTTCTAATATTTTAATAGAGCCATCAGGGTATCTTAAAAAGTTTTTAATGTTTTTGCATTCCGGGTAATTTGGGCATGCTATAACTTCCCCAAACCTGGTTTTTTTATACACAAGCTCAGCCCCGCATTTTTCACATATTAACCCAGAGCCTTCAAACTGTTTATCTTCTATTAACTCTATTTCGCCTTTTTCGTTTCTTTTAAAATTGGAAGTAAACTTACATTCTGGATATTGTGTGCAGGCAATAAAAGCACCATTTTTACCCATTTTAATAACTAAATCGCTGTTACATATTGGGCATTTTTTATTGGTTTCCAAATTAGCAGAGATTTTGCCTTCTGTGGCAGCTTTCAACTCTTTATCAAAACTTTTATAAAATGATGATAAAACATTGTGCCAGTTTTGGCTGCCGTCTTCTATTTGGTCTAACTCTTTTTCCATATTAGCAGTAAATTTCACTTCAAATATTTTAGGGAAATTTTCTATTAATATTTTATTAACTATTCTACCAAGCTCTGTTGGGTGAAATTTCTTTTCTATTAATTCTGTATATTTCCTATCTACAATAGTAGAGATTATGGCAGCATAAGTGGAAGGCCTGCCTATTCCCTGCTGTTCTAGTGTTTTTACAAGTGTTGCTTCTGTATATCTTGGTGGGCTTTGGGTAAAATGCTGTTTCTTTTCTGTTTTATCTCTTAAAGCAGGAGTATCTGTTGCTATTTTAAAAGATATGGTTGTTTCCTCATCTTCTTCATTTTTAGCATCTTCTTCACGGCTTTCAAGATAAAGTTTTGTAAACCCGGCAAAAGCAAGCACTTTTGCAGTTGCTTTAAACTCATATATATCACCTGCAAGCCTAACTGTAGTCTGGTTATATATAGCTTCGCTCATCTGGCTTGCCACAAAGCGTTCCCATATAAGCTTATAAAGCCTGTATTGGTCAGTAGATAAGTATTTTTTAATAGATTCTGGAGTTCTTAAAACAGAAGTAGGGCGAATAGCTTCGTGAGCATCCTGCACATTACTATTTTTCCTGCCTGCCCTTTTACTTTTAGAAAGGTACTGGCTTCCAAAAACATCTGTAATAAACTTTTGTGCTTCTTCCACAGCTTCTGGGGCAACCCTTGTAGAATCTGTTCTCATATATGTAATTAAGCCCACAGGCCCTTCAGCAATTTCCACACCTTCATAAAGGCTTTGAGCCACAGCCATGGCTTTTTTAGAAGTAAAGCCTAATTTCCTAATGGCTTCCTGCTGCATACGGGAAGTAATAAAAGGCTCAGCAGGGGACTGCTTTAATTCCTTTTCTTCTACACCGCTAACTGTAAAATCCTGCGGCATACTTTTTAATATTTTTTCAGCTTCTGCTTCAGTTTTAATATCTGCTTTTTTACCGCTTATTTTATCAAGCTTTGCTTTTAAAGTGCCTTTTTCTGCAGCCTTTTCACCTTTAATTAAAAAATCAGCATTTATGCTCCAGGACTCCACAGGCACAAATTTTTCTATTTCTTCTTCTCTTTCACATATTAACCTTAAAGCAACAGACTGAACTCTACCTGCAGATAAACCATACCTTAAAGGCTTCCATAATAGGGGGCTTACAAGGTAACCTACAAGCCTGTCAAGTATCCTTCTAGACTGCTGGGCATTTACCCTGTTTATATTAATATCGCCCGGGTTATTAATACCATCTAAAATACCTTTTTTAGTAATCTCATTAAAAAGCACCCGTTTTACAGGCTTATTTTTATCTATCTGGCTGGCAATGTGCCAGGCAATGGCTTCCCCCTCCCTATCAGGGTCTGGGGCAAGGTATATGGCAGCTGCCTTTTTTGCATTACTTTTAAGGGATGAAATAACTTTTTCTTTACCCTCTATTACAATATATTTTGGTTCAAAGTTATTTTCAATGTCCACCCCAAGTTCACTGGCAGGCAGGTCTATAATATGGCCAACACTGGCAATAACTTTATAGTCTGACCCAAGGTATTTTTCAATAGTTTTTGCCTTAGCAGGCGATTCTACAATTACCAAATTCATATTGCTTACCATCTATATTAATTTATTTTATTATTACATATTTATCATCAACAGATTTTTCTATTATACCATCCAGCTCTAAAGAAGCTAAAGCACTCATGGCACTAACCACATCCATCTTCAGTTTCATACATATATTATTTAAAGATAAAGGCTCAATTAATAAAGCATCATAAATGATTTTACCATCTTCATCATCAATTATAATGCTGTTTTCATTACTGCTGTTATCAGTATTAATCTCAGCTTTTAAGTCATATTGTAATTCGTTTATTATGTCAAGAGAACTTTCTAAAAATTTTGCACCATCTCTTAAAAGTGAGTTTGTGGCACTATTTTTTCCGCTGGGAAAAGCAGGGGCAGCAAAAATCTCTCTATTTTGCTCCAGTGCAAAACGGCATGTAATAAGGGAACCGCTTCTTTTACTGGCTTCAATAACAGCTATAACCTTTGAAAGCCCGGAAATAATCCTGTTTCTTCTAGGAAAATTATTTGGCAGTGGCATTTCATCTGGCATAAATTCACTAAGTATGCAGCCACCCATAT
>CAMEOC010000246.1 GCA_945929285.1 uncultured Mucispirillum sp. | reverse complement strand
AGGCAGCTTAGAGTTCTCGAAGAGCAGAAGCGTAATAAATCTGGTGCTGGTGTAACTATGACTTATGACAGTAATACAGATAAATTTTCACTGGTTAGTACATCTAATGAACGCATAAAAGTTGGCGGCCCAAATGATACATCAACATTTTTACTTTCCACTGGGCTTGTATATATGCAGACAACAGAACAAACCATAGGTACAAAAGGCACAGAAGCTGAATTTACATTAAACGGCACAAAATATACTCGTGATACTAATGAGATAAAAGATGTAGTTCCGGGTATGACATTTAATATTAGCAGCACTGGCACAACTGTATTTAATGTAAAAACAGATACAGATAAGGCTGTAAAAGCTGTGGCAGAGTTTGCTTCTAAATATAATACTCTCATTAATGCTTTAAACCCTACAACTATTTCATATAAGGATGAGCTTAGAAAAAATTACAGCGACCCATTAACTGATGATAAAAAAGCTACTATGAGCGAAGATGAAATAAAAAAATATCAAGAAAATTATGAAAAAATAGCTTACCATGATATTATTACTAAAAGCTCAGAAGTGCGTTCATTAAAAATGGGTATAAGGTCTAATTTAACTTCTACAGTCAATAGTGATAATAGTAAATATCATACAATACTTGAAGTAGGTTTTGTTATTGCAGGTAGTGAAACTAGAAATACAGAAGTTACAAAGCTAGGTTTATTATTTGATGTTTCCACAGACCCAGCAGAACTGGAAACTTATATTAAAGAAAGCAGTAAGTTTGTAAGCATATTAAATGAAGACCCAGAAGGAGTGTATAACTTTTTTGCAGATAGCAAAACTGTATATGAAAAAGACCCTGTAACCGATAAAGAAACCAGTAAGGTTGTAAATGTGGGCTGGGGTAAAACTTATAGTGATTATTTAGATACCACTGTAAATTCCACTTCTGCCCTTTATAAGAAAACAAGCACAAATGGCACAATAGAATCAGAAATATCTTCTATTAAAAGCCAAATAGATGCAAAAACAAGACGAGTGGAAATGTATTTAGAAAGGTTATATGCCCAGTTTGCAGCTATGGAACAAAGAGTTGGTGCTTTACAGCAAAGTGCAAGTTATCTAACAAGTGTTGGAAATAATAATGCTAAATAAATTTACGGAGGATAAATATGCAAACAGCCTACCAAAGCTATAAAAAACAAGAAGTAGAAGGTGCTTCTAAAGGTAAAATTGTAGTGCTTCTTTTTGAAGGTACAATTAAATTTTTAAGGCGTGCTTCAAAAGCCATTGATGAAAATAATATTCAAGATGCTCATAATAATATTGTTAAAGCAGAAAATATTTTGTATGAGCTAATGTCTACACTCAATATGGATGCTGGGGAAATATCTGAAAACCTTATGCGTCTTTATGATTTTATGATATGGCAGTTAATTGAAGCAAACAGAGATAAGGATAAAAATAAGGTGGAATCTGTTATTGAGTTATTGATTCCACTTTGCGATGCCTGGAAACAAATTGTAGAAAAAGAAAGTATTTCTGTGGTGAAAACCCCTGTAAATAAAGAAGAAGTTAAATCTATTAATTTTGCAGGTTAATTTTTTATAGACATATTAAAAAATTAAAGTTATTCTACTGTTAACATAAGGATAAATATGAGCGAATTTGATATTTTACTGCACCAGTGTGAAAAGCAGGCTGAAAAGTTATGTAGTATTGAAATAGACGACAGCTATTTATTTGAAATAGATGTATTTAATAATTATTTTAGCCAGTTACAACAAATTATTGATGCCAATGAAGAAAGGAATGTTAAAGAAAAAATTGCTAATCTATTAAGCCTTATAAACAATATGGTTGAGCGTATTCAGGCAAACCAGCAAGAAACTTCTGCCCGCATTAATGATTTGTTAAAAAATAAAAATATGGTAGGCTACGGTGCTGTAAAACATCAATTTGCCCATAGAATTAATAGGAGATATTAGCTTTTTATGGCAAAAGAATTATATAAAGTTACCATTATTGATGAAGATAAGGAACATACTACAATATATGCCACCAATATTTCACAGGCTGATTTTTTAGGGTTTATTGAAATCTCAGGTATTGAATTTCCTAATCAGTCTGATATTATCCTTACCCCTGGGGAAGATAAAGCCCATAAATTATTTAAAGATACTAAACGCATTATAATTTCAGGCAACTATATAATACGCATTGAAGAATTAAAAGAAGATAAAAAAGCACAAATTATAAATATATACAACCCGGTTAAGAATTAATATGAATTTAGTTCAAAAATATATTGTTAAAGAACTTGTGCCATACTTAATTATTGGCAATCTTTTTTTCATGTTTTTATTATTGATGGAAAAACTAGTAAACTTAGCTGATTTATTTTTTTCTAAAAATGTTCCTTTAATAATACTTATTGAAACCATAATATATCTTTTACCTTCCATTTTTTTTATGACAATTCCCCTTGCCTCTCTTTTAGCCACATTAATAGCTTTTAGCAGGCTTTCTGCAGATTCTGAACTTATTTCTATGAAAGCTATTGGGGCAAGTAATAAAGCATTAATTAAGCCTTTAATCATTGTGGGTATTTGTACCGCCTTAATAAACCTTGCTATGGGGCTTTACTTTGTTGAAAAAGGCTCTACTTTAGCTTATAACAACCTAAATAAAATTGTGGAACATATTTCCATAAAAGATTTAAAAGAAAAAGAAATGTATAGCCAAATACCAGGTATTATGCTTTA
>CAMEOC010000245.1 GCA_945929285.1 uncultured Mucispirillum sp. | reverse complement strand
TTCGCTCTGTAAAAGGTGGTGCTACAATTGCGGTATGTGGTGCTGTTTTAAGTGAAAGTTTTTCATCATCATTATTGCCTTTAATATTAAGGGGTATTAATCTTGTGGGTATAGATTCTTTACAGTGTTCTCACAGCTTAAAAAGGGAAGCTCTTTATAAGCTTTCAGGGGACTGGTATATGAAAAACCTTTCCTTTTTATGTAATGAAATATCTATTTTTGAAATACAAGAATACCTTACTAAAATGAGTGAAAATGCTTTAAAAGGCAGGATAGTTATAAACCACGAAGCATAATTTTTTTATTAAATTTTTTACTGGGTAGCTTATGGGTAAATTTTTTGCTTTTCTTTCTTTTTTTCTTATGGCAAATATTTCGTTTGCTACCCCCTTGGTAGATTTTATAGAGTTTACCCCTATTGCTGCTGTTTCTGGAGGATACAGCTTTGGTTCTTCAGAAGTCAAGATAAATGATAATACATTTTACACTTTAAGTTTTAAAAAAGGTAAAAATGTATTTGCCCTTGTGCCAGATGATATGATAAATGGCAGTTATCCAAACCTGGAATTTACAGGCCTTGCTTTAAAAGACGATTTAATAATAATAGGCGGTAGAGAAAAAACTAATATGGCTTTTCCTTGGGTTTTCTTGTTTCAAATGGAAAAAGAACAAGAACGGGTTGCCTTTTTAGATATAATAAGTGCCGCATCATTAAATGACTATGTTTTTAATTTCCAATACCAGCTTCCAAATATTAATGCTCCAAAAAACCTTTCAGATATAGATAAAGATAAAATTTCAGAATTTGGTCTTGATTTTTACGATTTAGGGGTTATTATATATACAGAAGTAACTGCTAATGGTTTTAAAATAGATTATACCTCGCCTATTTATAATGAAAAGTTTAATATACTTGATATGCTTCATGAATTTGATGATTACCAGTTTATGCAGTATGCAGTTTATGGCACAATAGCAAAAAGGTTAAATAAAAACCAGGCTGAAAAAATGTATACAAGCTATATTAGAGAATCTAATTATAAACTGCAGCAGGTAATAAATAATATGCGGCGTATTAAAGAGCTTGCCATAGAGTATAATCTTTCTAACAGCATTATGGAATATTTAACTCATGATTTGGAGCAGGAATCACTTTTTACACTACTTTAAGAAAAAGAAAAAGTGGAAACAGTAGAATTTAAGCAGCGAATAGAACTGCTTGATGAGCAGCTAAAGCTTTTAAAAATAGATGAAGTAGTATTAAATGACTTTACAACATATATAGGTGGCTATTTAAGCGATAAAGAGTTTGCAGATATTTTAACAAGGGCAGTAGTGCCTTATTATAAAGATATAAAACTTATACTTTCTAATGTATTAATACTTGATAATATTTTACATAAGTATGGCTATAAAATAATATATTTGAAAGCAGGTATATAATTTTGGAGTAAAGTATGGCAAAAACAGACAGATTAGCAGGTTTTTTTATAATTTTAGCAGGCTTATATTATGCCTGGAATGCTTTTGTATTACCTGTTAGGGCAGATGAAGCTTTTATTTTCTTAAAAAGTATAGGCTATTCATGGCAGACCATAGCACCGGCTTCTCTTATGGAATATTTAATAAAAGGAGCAACTTTTTTAGATAACACTTCATTAAATATGCGTATGCCTTCCATAATCTTTATATCTCTTAGTGCATTACTTTTATTTCAGCTAACATACAATTTATCTGGCAGGTTTGGTGCATGGTTTAGTATGGTGGTATTTTTGTAACCCCTGCTGTAACTTATGCTTATATGTCTGCCACTTCATCTTCATTATTTATATTTGCTGCTGCTTTATTTATATACTCTATTTATATGGTGCAAAAGGAGCAGGAAGCACCAATAAAATATTATGTATGGGCTTCTATTTCACAGTTATTATTAATAAGCACCCATTATGCTGGTATTTTATTTATAATACTTCCTTTTATATACCTTATTTTTCAAAAACAGTTATTAAAAGATAAAGCTTTTATAATAGTAAGCTTTCTAGGTTTAGCATATACTGCAGTTTTATTAATACTTCATTTTGCAGGGCTTTATGAATTTTTTTATAAATACCCAATATATGTAAATGATAAAAAAATATTTATATATATTTTGCTTTTTATTGTATATCTGCCATTTTTATATATAATAGTGCTTTATTTTAGGCATAAAGAAGTAGATAAGAAAATAAAGTTTTTATTTATATCTGCAGTATTTTTATGCATTGGTGGCATATTATTTAGCATATACCCATGCTTTGATATCCGCCTTTCTGCTGCTTTTATAATACCAGCCATAGCCATTGCAGGCTACTGCTATGAATTTTATGGTTATAAAATACTTTTAAGTATTATAACAGTTATACTTGTATTAACATCAGCATATACAAATATTTCCAAAAGCTCAGAACTTACCCCAAAATATATGGAAAATACAAGGCTTTATGAATCTATACGCCTTTCCATGCAGGATTTAGTTTCATTTGGGGACAGCATATATTCCAACTATCCAGGGCTTTCTTCTGTGCTTGTGTATAACTCATTTTCATTTTTAGAAGCATGCACCATAAACCAATGTAAGGGAGTTAGTGGTGTATTTATATCTCATAAAAAGGAAGAAAATCTAGATAAATATTTTCATGAAGTAAAGGAAGTAAATATATATAGAGCTATGTCTGCCAATAGAAAAGATGTAATAAAGCTATACTTTTATAGGGTAGG
>CAMEOC010000244.1 GCA_945929285.1 uncultured Mucispirillum sp. | reverse complement strand
GTTGCTTTTACTGGTATATTATATTTTGCAGCAAATTCCATAGCCTCTTTTCTTCCCTTTATAACGCTGAAAAATTCTTCATCTCTCCAAGGGGCAATAACTTTTAATTCTGGAGCAAGAGCAGCAGCTGTTAATTCAAAACGAACCTGGTCATTACCTTTACCTGTTGCACCATGAGCAAAGTAAGAACAGCCTGTTTTTCTAGCAGCTTCCACCATGCCTTTTGCAATAACAGGGCGGGCAAGAGATGTGCCTAAATAATATCTTCCTTCATATAAAGCATTAAAAGCAACAGCAGGGAAAACGAACTCTTTTACAAATTCTTCCCTTAAATCATCTACTATAACTTCACATGCCCCAGACTGTATAGCTTTTTCTTTAATACCTTCCCAGTCTGCTTCCTGGCCCACATTTCCCACATAGGCTACCACTTCATAACCTTTTAATGTAAGCCATTTTAATATTACAGATGTATCTAAACCACCTGAATATGCAAGTAATACTTTTTCTTTTGCCATTTTATATTCCTCCAATACAATCTATCAATATAGCTTTTTGAACATGTAATCTATTTTCTGCCTCATCAAATATAACAGATGCTTTGCTTTCTAATACTTCTTCGCTAACTTCTTCCCCACGGTGAGCAGGCAGGCAGTGCATAAATACTGCATCTTTTAAAGCAAGATTCATAACATCAGTGGTAACTTGGTAGCCTTGAAAATCTTTTATGCGTTTTTGGCTTTCTTCTTCCTGGCCCATACTTGCCCAAACATCAGTATAAACCACATGGGCATTTTCCACTGCTTCTTCCACGCTGTGAGTTAATGTTATTGTGCCGCCGTTATTTTCTGCATGTTTTTTTGCATTATCTACAATATCATAATCTACCCAGTAGCCCTTTGGGGAAGCCACTGCAACATGAAAGCCCATTTGAGCAGCACCATTTATCCAGGAGTGAGCCATATTATTACCGTCGCCAATATATGCAACTTTTAAGCCTTTTATTTTACCAAATTTTTCCTGCATAGTCATCATATCTGCCATAATCTGGCATGGGTGAAAACCATCTGTTAAAGCATTTATTACAGGCACAGTAGAATATTCTGCCAGTTCTTCCACTCTTTCATGGCCAAAAGTGCGTATCATTATACCATGAACATATCTGCTTAATACCCTTGCAGTATCTTTTATGGTTTCGCCTCTGCCTAACTGAATATCTCTATTACTTAAAAACATAGGGTGCCCCCCAAGTTCATACATTCCTGTTTCAAAGCTTATGCGGGTTCTAGTAGATGATTTTTCAAATATCATAGCTAAAGTTTTACCATCAAGCTCTTTATGTTTTATGCCCTGCTGCCTTTCAGCTTTTAATTTTATAGCAGTATTTATTAATGTTTGCAGTTCTTCTGGTGTTCTATCTAATAATGTTAAAAAATGGCGTGGTTTTATCATTTTTATACTCCCATCTCTTTTATAACTGATGTAAATATTTTTGCCCCTTCCATTAATACTTCATCATCAATATTTAATGGCGGGTAAAGCCTTACAGAGTTATTGCCAGCAGGCACAACTAAAAGTTTATTTTCAAGGCATTTTCCACCACATCTTTTGGAGCAAATGGAGTTTTAACACCTATTAAAAGCCCTTCGCCTTTTACAATACAGCTTTCAGGCAGGTTATTTTTTAAATACTCTTTTAACTTCTTACCTTTTTCCTGCACCCTTTGTAAAAAGCCATCACTTTGCATTTCATCCATTACAGCAATAGCAGCAGCACAAGCAAGAGGGTTGCCTCCAAAAGTAGAACCATGGGTGCCTGCTGTAAAAAGGCAGGCTGCTTTTTCTTTTGCCACAACAGCACCCATTGGCACACCGTTGGCAATAGCTTTTGAAAGTGTCATTATATCTGGCTCTATACCATAAAGCTCATAGGCAAACATACAGCCTGTTCTGCCGTAACCTGTTTGCACTTCATCTATAATCAATAGTATATCCTGCTCATCACATATTCTGCGTATTTCTTTTAAAAACTCAATATCCACAGGCATAACACCACCTTCCCCTTGGAAAAGTTCCAGCATTATGGCACATGTATCATTTAATGAAACAGCATCTTTTAAAGCATCTATATTATTAAATGGTATATACTGGTTATATGCAGGCATTGGGGTAAAGCCTTTTTGTATTTTTTCCTGAGCTGTTACACCCATGGTTGCATAAGTTCTACCATGAAATGAATTATACATGGAGATTATTTTATACCGCTTACCATGGTGGACAGTATTGCCGTAAAGGCGGGCAAGCTTAATGGCTGCTTCATTGGCTTCTGCTCCAGAATTACAAAAAAACAATTGAGAAGCAAAAGAAGCTTTTGATATTTTTTCAGCTAATATTTTTTGAAGCTCTATTTCATAAAGGTTTGATGTGTGTATAACTTTTTGTGCCTGTTCTGAAACTGCTTTTGTAACAGGTGGAAAATTATGGCCTAAATTAGTAACAGATATGCCGGAAGCAAAATCGTAATATTTACCGCCATTATTATCATATAAAAAGGCTTTTTCACCATGGGTAAAACTAACATTAAAACGCCCATAGTTTTTCATAAGAGATGACATATATTATCCCCTTATATATTAAAATATTTTTGGTATAATTTATAAACCATATTTTTAAATAAATCAATAATAGAATATAAATACTTATGTTATGGTAAAATCTAAAAACGATTGCAACATTTTAAGCAGTCGTCTAAATTCTTATA
>CAMEOC010000243.1 GCA_945929285.1 uncultured Mucispirillum sp. | reverse complement strand
GATAATAACCTTTCTGAATATGCAGAATTTTTCACATAATCAAAAATAATGATAGAAAACATACCCACAGTAATAAGCACTGCTGATGTTATAATCATTTTTAGCCACAGGGAATGCCCTTTTCGTTTTTTTAACTGCTCCATAAAACACTCCCAAAAAAAGTATTCGCTATTAATATACATATAGTATTAATTTGTTGTTTTTTCAATATGTAATTTGATTTTATCTATTTATTATATAATTATTTATGTATTTATATAAAAAAAATAATTGCTAAAATATATTTTAAGTGATAATTTAATAAATTATTTTATAATTTTACTTTAATTTTAAGGATATGATTATGAGAAGCGATATTATCAAACAAGGTTGCCAGCGAGCTCCCAACAGAGCTTTAATATATGGCACAGGTGTTACTAAAGAGCAGATGAATGCACCATTTATTGGTATATGTTCCAGCTTTACAGACTTAATACCTGGTCATTCTGGTATGAGAATATTAGAAAGGTTTGCAGAAAAAGGGATACATACAGGTGGCGGCCAGGCTTTTATATTTAGTGTGCCTGGGGTGTGCGATGGAATTTCCATGGGTCATTCTGGTATGAGGTATAGCCTGCCTAGTAGAGATGCCATTGCAGATATGATAGAATGTATTGTCAATGCCCACTCTCTTGATGGTGTATTATTTATTACAAACTGCGATAAGATTACCCCTGGAATGCTTATGGCTTCAGCTAGATTAAATGTATCATCTATATTTGTAACAGCAGGGCCTATGATGAGCGGTAATTATAGAATGAAAAGGCGTGATTTCATTACAGATTCTTTTGAAGCAGCATCAAAAGCAGCTACTGGGGAAATAGATGAAGATGAAATGACAAATATGGAAATGACAGCCTGCCCTGGTGAAGGTTCATGCCAGGGGCTTTTTACAGCCAACACTATGGCCTGCCTTACAGAAGTTATGGGTATGAGTATGCCAGGATGTGCCACAGCTATGGCTGGTATGGCAAAAAAACGCCGCATAGCTTTTGATTCTGGTGTTAGGCTTGTTTCCCTTGTTAAAGAAAATATAAAACCATTAGATATATTAAATGAAAAAGCTTTTAAAAATGCCATTAGGGCAGATTTGGCTTTAGGTGGCTCTACAAATACCACCCTTCACCTGCCGGCTATTGCTTATGAAGCAGGTGTGCCTTTAAATTTAGATTCTTTTGACAGCCTTTCAAAAGAAACCCCACACATAACAAGCCTGCTTCCTGGCGGTAAATATTTCATGGAAGATTTAGAGTTTGCAGGTGGTGTTCCTGCTGTTATGAAATCTTTAGAAAATATGCTTGAAGATAACATAACTGTAAGCGGTATGACTGTAAAAGAAATATGCAAAGCTGCAGAATGTTATGATAATGATATTATAAGAAGTGTAGATAACCCATACCACAAAGAAGGTGGTATAGCTGTTCTTCGCGGTAATATTGCCCCAGGTGGCTCTGTTATTAAACAAAGTGCTGTAAATGCTGATATGATGGAGTTTACAGGCAGTGCAAAAACTTTTAATTCTGAAGAAGATGCCATGGCAGCTATTATGGGCGGCAAAATTAAAAATGGCGATATAGTAGTTATTAGATATGAAGGACCAAAAGGCGGCCCTGGTATGAGGGAAATGCTTGCCCCTACTGCTGCTATTATGGGCCTTGGGCTTACTCAAGTGGCTTTAATTACAGACGGCAGGTTTTCAGGTGGCACAAGAGGGCCTTGCATTGGCCATATTTCACCAGAAGCTGCAGAAGGCGGTATTATCGGCCTTGTGGAAGACGGCGATAAGATTTATATAAATATACCTGAAAGGAAAATTCACTTAGATGTAAGTGATGAAGAATTGGAAAAAAGAAAAGCTAACTTTAAAATGCCTGCTAAAAAAGTTGTTAGCGGCTATTTGGCAAAATATGCAAAAGGCGTTTCCAGTGCCAATGAAGGTGCTATTTTTAAAAGAGAAATGTAATATATTTAGCAAAAAATATGGAGTAATAAAATGATTTGTTCAGGCGGCGAAATAGTTATAGACTGCTTAAAACGAAACGGTGTAGAAGTTATATTTAGCTACCCGGGCGGTTCTTTAACTGGGTTTTATGACACATTATTTGATTCTGATTTAAAGCACATTCTGCCTCGCCATGAGCAGGGTGGAGCTCATGCTGCTGATGGCTATGCTAGAGCTACCGGCAAAATCGGTGTATGTATGGCTACAAGTGGCCCAGGTGCTACAAACTTAGTTACAGGTATTGGCACAGCTTATATGGATAGTGTTCCTATGCTTGTAATCACTGGGCAGGTGGTAACAAACCTAATAGGTGGCGATGCTTTTCAGGAAGCAGATATTGTGGGTATTACCCGCCCTATTGTAAAACACAGCTATCTTGTAACAGATGTGAAAGATTTGGCAAACACTTTAAATGAAGCAATACATATTGCCACAACCGGCAGGCCTGGCCCTGTTTTAGTGGATATTCCAAAAGATGTGTTTGCTGCAAAAACAAAATATGAGCCTGATGCAAAAATATTTTTAGCAGGTTATCAGCCTAATGTGGAAGGCCACCCTATGCAGGTTAAAAAGCTTTTAAAAGTTTTAGAATCAGCTAAAAAACCAGTTATATATATTGGCGGTGGTGTAAAGGCCAGCAACGGTGCCACTGAGGAGCTTATTAAATTTGCAAATAAATTAAATATACCAGTAGTTTCTTCCTTTATGGGCTTAAGCGGATA
>CAMEOC010000242.1 GCA_945929285.1 uncultured Mucispirillum sp. | reverse complement strand
GTATAAAACTATAAACTTAGATTTTAGTAGAGATTTACGTGACTGGTCTCATTTAAACTTATACGGCTCGCGTAAAGTTATGGATCATCTTATACCATATATCATAGAACATTATAACATTCCAAACCACAAAAATGACCCTGCTTATGCTTCATGGAATGAAGATTATATTAAATATGCAAGAGCAATAAATAGAGAAGAAATTAGAGAATTAAAATCTTTTTCTGAATGGAAACAACAGGCTTTTTACGATAACTATACTGTAATGCTTTCTGCTAATGGTGATGTTTTAAGGAAATTACCTGAAAAATTAAAAAATGATTTAAAATCTTTTGGCTTAAAAAAATATAATACTGATAAACCTAATATGCGATATGCTGCTATAATTGATAATAATAAAGTATTTTTTGAAGAAGCATCTAATAAACCTGTTACATATAAAGGCAGAATGAAAAATATTGTAAACCTGCTTGTAACTTCTGATGGTAAAGCTACAATAAATGTAAGTGGTAAACCAAGAAGCAAAAATAAATACGGCTTAAATTTTGTAATATATGATAAAATAAATAGAGAAATAGTAGATAGCATTTGGATAGACCCAAATAAACCAGATGTAGTTAGAAGGTAATATTTTCTTTCATGTAAAATATCATTTTACTGATTATATTTATACATAAAGCCAGCCTTAAAATTTAAACTGCACTTGATTTTTTAAAAAATTTAGTGTAGTTTTTTTAGTGGGATGTGTAAATATATGGATAATGAAAATAACAATGAAAGTGTAGAGTCTTCTTTTGCGAAAGAATCTGCACTAAAATCTTTTTTTAAAAAAACAAGATTATACCACCACTATAAATATAAAACTGCCCTTTACAACCTTGTAAAGCGTGATTTTATTGTTAAGTACAGGCGCTCTATTTTAGGTATATTTTCGAGTGTATTAAACCCTTTACTTATGATGATTGTTATAAGTGCAGTGTTTTCTTACCTTTTCCGTTTTGATATTGAATATTACCCTGTTTACTATATTACAGGCTATATTCTTTTTACCATGTTTGCTTCTGCCACCAGTGGCTCTATCAATTCCATCATAGGTGCAGCTGGTTTAATTAAAAAAATGTATCTTCCAAAATACCTTTTTCCTGTGGAGAAATGTTTATTTGAATTTATTAATACTTCTGTTTCCATAATTGCATTAATTTTAGTAATATTGTGGTTTCAAGTGCCTGTTAGCATTAGCTGGCTTTTAATACCTGTGCCTTTTATATATATACTTATTTTTTCTATTGGCATATCTTTTATACTTTCTTCATTAAATGTATATTTTAGAGATATTGGGCATTTATACAGTGTATTTATAAAACTTTTCATATATGCTACACCAGTTTTTTACCCTGTTAGCATATTAACACCTAAAATGATGGCTATTATGCAGTTTAACCCACTTTACCACTTTATTAATTATTTTAGGGTTATAATATTAAGCGGCCAAATACCTTCATTACAGGCAAATTTAATATGTGCTGCCTTTGCTTTTGGTTCATTTTTAGTAGGTGCTTTAATATTTAAGCTTTTAGAACGAAAATTTATACTCTATATTTAAGAAGTGGCTTATGGAAAATAGTGTAATTAATGATATTGCAATAAGTGTTGAAAATGTTTCAGTAAAATTTAACCTTGCCATGGCTAAGTATGATGGCCTTAAAGAGTATGTAATATCTCTTTTAAAGGGGCAGGTTTTATATCAGGAATTTCAAGCTTTAAAAGATGTTTCCTTTACTGTTAAAAAAGGGGAATCTTTAGGTATTGTGGGCTTTAATGGCTCTGGCAAAAGCACTCTTTTAAAAGTTATTGCAGGTATTTTGCGGCCAGATAAAGGCAGAGCAAAAGTATATGGCACTATTGCCCCATTAATAGAGCTTGGTGCTGGTTTTGATGCAAATTTAACAGCAAAAGAAAACATATTTTTCAATAGTGCTTTGCGTGCCATACCTAAAAAGAAAATACAAGAAAAATACAATGAAATAGTAGATTTTGCAGAACTACATGACTTTATAGATGTGCCTATAAAAAACTTTTCATCAGGTATGCGTGCCCGCCTTGGCTTTGCAACAGCTATTATGTTTGACCCAGATGTTTTAATAGCCGATGAAGTTTTATCCACAGGTGACTATAAATTTAAAGCAAAATGCGAAGCAAAAATAAATCAAATACGCCAAAATGGAGCAACTATACTCTTTGTTTCCCACAGTGCAAGCCAGGTGCAAAAGGTATGCACCAATGCTATATGGCTTGATAAAGGTAAAATAATAATGGAAGGCTCATCAAGCCAGGTATGCCAGGCTTATGAAAACCATGGCAAAAAATAAACCGGGGGAATATTTACCCCCATATATAGCTTATACTACTTCATCTTTATATCTTTTCTATATTCATCTTCAAGATTAATTTCTTGAAATGTCTGCATATTATTCATTACATCGCATGCGTTTTCTATTATCTGCATAGCAATAGGGCAGCCGCTGCCTTCCCCTAATCTCATATGTAAATTAAGCATAGGCTCCAGCCCTAAAGCATTTACTGCCCTTAAGTATGCAGGCTCTTCTGAATGGTGAGATGTAAACATAAAATCTTTCACTTCATTTTTAATATGGTATGCCATTAAAGCAGCTGCCACAGATATGAGCCCGTCTATTACTATTGGTATTCTATAATATGCTGCTCCAAGGTATAAGCCCACCATAGCTGCAATATCAAGCCCACCAACGCAGGATAATA
>CAMEOC010000241.1 GCA_945929285.1 uncultured Mucispirillum sp. | reverse complement strand
AGCTTTATTGCCAGATTGTACTGCAGCTTCAAAAGCTTTAATAGCTGTTTTTAATGATGAACACTACCTTACCCGCTGTAATAAGCTGTTTTTAGAATTTTTTGGTTATGAATCTATTGAAGAAGCTATTCATAATATTGGTGATATTTCTTCCCATTTTCTTGAAGGGGACGATAAAACATATATTACCAGTGAAAATAAAGATAACTGGTTTTTACTGCCTATTGAACACCCAAATATAGAATATATGGTGGCTATGAAAAATGCTCAGGGGATATATAATATATTCAGCTTAAAATCTACACTTATGGAAAATGAAACAAACACTTTCTATGTGGTATCTTTTACAAATATTACAGAAATTATAGAACGCCAAAACTGCTTAAAAGAAGCTAATAATATTATAACATCTTTTAATGATGATATGAAAAACACCATAGAATCAAATATGCTTACACTGGCACAGTATCAAAAACTAGCAACCATAGGCACTATGATTAGCTTTATTACTCACCAGTGGAAACAGCCCCTTAATGCCATTGGGCTTATTGCACAAAATACTGAAGATATTTTAGAAGAAGATGAAGAATTTGATAGAGATGATATAATAGATATGATGCAGGCTATTATGAACCACATTGTATTTATGTCTGAAACTATGGAAAACTTTAAAAACTTCTTTAAACCAGAAGATGTTAGTGTGCCGTTTGCAGTTATTTCTTCTATTAAATCTATTATGAGCCTTTTAACCCCTGCCCTTAAAAAAAGCAATATAGAAGTGGTTTATGATATGCCTCAGGAGTTAGAACGCATACGTGTTTTTGGCTTTATAAACGATTTAAAACAAGTTATAATGAATATTATAGTAAACGGTAAAGATGCTATTTTACACCGTAAAGAAGAAGAACAGGACCTTAAAGGGCAGATGATTATTAGGCTTACAAATATTGATGATGAATTTATTAATATTGCTATTTTAGATAATGGCACAGGCTTAAGCGAAGAAACCCTTAGGAAAATATTTGAAATGCACTATACTACAAAAGGTGCCAACGGCACAGGTATTGGTATGTATATGGCACAAATGATTATTGAAAAAATGGAAGGCTCTTTAAAAGTTGCCAATAGAGATGACGGCGAAAAAGGTGCTATTATAGAAATAAAAATACCTATATATAAAGAAAATCAATAATATATGAAAAAAGTTATGAAATAATAAAGCCTAGTATTTTTTACTAGGCTTTTTTTATATGAATTTTATGCAGATATTTCTAAAAGGTATGCCTTATCATACTCTAAAAACCCTAAAATCAGGTATGCTGCTGCTAAATATAATGGGTATTTAAAATCTGTTTTACTGCAGAATTCTATCATATTTTTACATGCACCACTTATCCAGTCATACATATAGCTGTTTAAAAACATATACTGTTCTTTTAATACATCTTTTATATTTTCATCAAGCCCTTTATTATGCATATCTATAATAAGAGCATTCATTTCCCGCATAAATAAAAGTTCCATAGAAATATGGTCATCACTTTCTGTGTAATCTGCTGGTTTTTTAAAGCCACGCACAGCATAATATTCCATTACCCGCTCCCATGGGGCGTCCATTTCCATACCTGTTATGGCAACAGAAGAAGAACAAGGCACATTTGAAGCACCAGTTAAAAATATAGATGTCCACTGAATATTTAATTCTTCTAAAAGTGTAGCTTTATTTTTTGTTTTTGCTTCTAGTTCCACATATTTTTTTAATATTTCTACACCTTTTACCATATTTTCATTATTAAATTCTTCTGATAACTTGCTAAATACATCTATATATTTTGCACTTAAGCCAATAAATTCCTGCTCCACAGGCAGTTTTAATATGTATGAAAAATATTCATATACTGCTCCCCTGCCCATAGTATCATTAAAAAATTCACTGCTGTATATTTCTGCCATATTCTTATCCTTTAAAAGTTGTTAGAAAAATCAAGTTCAATCCCTTACTCAAATCAAGCTTAATTCACTTACTTATGCCGTTCACTTTTTATTAGCTTTTGTCCTAAAAGCTATAAAAAGCCAGCCATATTGCTGACGCAAACTTCCTGTTTGCTTTTCCTCACCTACTCGGTCGGCGCAATATGTCCTCGCAAAATTCGCTCGCCTTACTCAAATCAGGTCAATCTACAACATATTAGTCAAGCAACAGTCTCAATGTTTCGTTCAATCCCTTACTCAAATCAGGTCAATCTACAACAAAACAAAAAATGGACAATATTTCATTATTGTTCAATCCCTTACTCAAATCAGGTCAATCTACAACGCCTTCTTTCGTTGGTGGCCATGCAGGAATGTTCAATCCCTTACTCAAATCAGGTCAATCTACAACAAGTATTGTCGACAAGGCATTATATGAAAAGTTCAATCCCTTACTCAAATCAGGTCAATCTACAACTGAAGGTGTTAAATACGCCGAGAACTTAGAGTTCAATTCCTTACTCAAATCAGGTCAATCTACAACACAAATTTGTAATTATAAGCTATTCGTGTTGTTCAATCCCTTACTCAAATCAGGTCAATCTACAACAGGTAACTTATAACCTATTAATATATAATATAAAAACATAAAAAAGTATAAAATATTTTTTTAGTTTTTTAGATATTTTAATATTTTTCTTATATGTTTTAGTGCATTTTAATATTAAAATAGCAGATTGTCAAAATAAAATTTATAAAACATTTTTGTTATATAAGCATAAGGGAATTATAATTAATCTTTTCCCTTATGTTGCTTATTTTTGTATTACAAGATCTTTAAAACCTATAACCTGCCTCT
>CAMEOC010000240.1 GCA_945929285.1 uncultured Mucispirillum sp. | reverse complement strand
TATGGGCTTAAGCGGATATCCTTCTTATGATAAACAGTGGATAGGCTGGCTTGGAATGCACGGCAACTATGCTTCTAATATGGCTGTTACAGAATCAGATTTTATTATAGCAATAGGCACCCGCTTTACAGACCGTTCCACAGGAAGATTAGACAGGTTTGCAAAAAATGCCCGTATAGCTCATATAGATATTGACCCATCATCTATTTCAAAAACTGTAGATATTGAAATACCAGTTGTTGGGGACAGCTTTAAAGTTCTGCAGATGATAAATAAATATCTTGATGATTATAAATGGGAAAAAGCATCAGAAGATAGAAATAAATGGTTTGAAACCGTGAAAAACTGGGATAATGAAAAACCATTTGCTTATAAATACAGCGATAATATTATAAAACCTCAGTTTGTAATAGAAACACTGTATAAAGTTACAGAAGGTGAAGCTATTATTGCCACAGATGTGGGGCAAAACCAAATGTGGGCAGGCCAGTTTTACAAATATAAATTTCCAAGGCAGTTTTTATCATCAGGCGGTATGGGCACAATGGGTTACGGCCTTCCTGCTGCCATGGGTGCAAAAGTTGGCAGGCCGGAAAAAGATGTATTTTGCGTTACAGGTGATGGCGGCATACTTATGAATATGCAGGAATTAACCACTTGCGTTCAATACAGGCTTGGGGTTAAAACTGTTATTATAAACAACAAGTTTTTAGGTATGGTTAGGCAGTGGCAGCTGTTGAGCTTGCAAAGCGTCCCGAAAATAAGGGTAAAACTATCGTAGCCCTTTTGCCTGATACAGGTGAGCGTTACTTATCCACACCAATGTTTGAATAAAAAATATTCTGATACATGCCTTGAAGTGCAGCCAGATTTTGTAAAACTTGCAGAAGCTTATGGCTGTATTGGCTTAAGGGCTGAAAAACCAAGCGATGTGGAAGCAGTATTAAGGGAATCTCTTAAAATAAAAGATATACCAGTAGTTATGGACTTTGTGTGCGACAGGGAAGAAAATGTTTACCCTATGGTGCCAGCTGGTGCTTCCATAGATGAAATGATAATAAGGTAGGCTGCTATGGAAAAACGACACATTATATCTATACTTGTGGAAAATAAATTTGGTGTGCTTGCTCGTGTGGCAGGGCTTTTTTCAGGCAGGGGCTACAATATTGAAAGCTTAACTGTAAACTCCACTGAAAAACACGATGTTTCTATGATGACTATTGTTACAGTTGGTGATGATAAAATTGTAGAGCAGATTATAAAACAGCTTCGTAAGCTTATAAATGTTTTAAAGGTGCGGGATTTAACATCTTATAACCATATTGAAAGAGAGCTTATTTTAATAAAAGTGTATGTTACACAAAAACATAGAAGCGATATTTATAATATGGTAAATACATTTAGAGGCAATGTGGTAGATATTACACCTGAAAGTATGGTAATAGAGATAACAGGTGATAATGATAAATTACATGCTTTTATAGAGCTTGTTCGCCCTTATGGTATTATAGAAATGGTGCGTTCTGGCTGCCTTGCAATAGGCAGAGGCTCAAAAGCTACAAGCGATATGGAAAAATTAAAAAATAATAGTAAATAAAAAAGCTTTAAAGCTAAAAAATATTAATTCATTGAGGGATAACTAATGAAAGTTTATTATGAAAAAGATGCCAATTTAGGGGCTATCAAAAACAAAAAAGTTGCTGTTATAGGTTACGGCAGCCAAGGCTACGGCCATTCAAACAACTTAAAAGATTCTGGCTGTGAAGTGGCAGTTGCTTTAAGAAAAGAAAGTGCTTCTTGGAAAAAAGCAGAAAATGCTGGCTTAAAAGTGATGACAGTTGCAGAAGCTGCTGCTTGGGCAGATGTATTAATGATGTTAACACCAGATGAGCTTCAAGGTGATATTTATAAAAATGAAATAGCACCAAATATTAAAGCTGGTTCTTACCTTGCTTTTGCTCACGGTTTTAATATCCATTTTGGGCAAATTGTTGCACCCAAAAGGCCCAGGGCATTTAGTTCGCCAGCAGTATGAAATAGGCAGCGGCGTTCCTTGCTTAATTGCAATTCATCAAGATGCAACAGGTGATTCTAAAGAAGTTGCATTAGCTTATGCTGCAGCTATTGGCGGTGCTAGAGCTGGTGTTATTGAAACTACATTTAAAGAAGAAACAGAAACAGACCTTTTTGGCGAACAGGCTGTATTATGCGGCGGTTTAGCAAAACTTATCCAGTATGGTTTTGAAACATTAACAGAAGCTGGCTATGCTCCAGAAATGGCATATTTTGAATGCTTACATGAAATGAAATTAATTGTAGATTTAATATATGAAGGCGGCATTAAAAATATGCAGTATTCTATTTCTAATACAGCAGAATACGGCGGCTTAACAAGAGGCCCAAGAGTAGTTTCTCCTGAAGCTAAAGAAGAAATGAAAAAAGTTTTAAGAGAAATCCAAGACGGCACATTTGCAAAAGAATGGATGATGGAAAACAAAGTAAATGCTCCACATTTCCATGCTTTATCAAACATATCTAACAGCCACCCAATTGAAGAAGTGGGCGAAAAACTTCGCGGTATGATGAGCTGGCTTGGTAAAAGCAAAATTGTAGATAAATCTAAAAACTAAGATTTATTGTAAATAAAGCTTATTAATATATAGGGCAGTTTTATCTTTTTAAGGTAAGGCTGCCTTTTTTTGTGTAAGTATAAATATTTTTTTGTAATTTACATGCTTTAAGAATTTAAAATATATTTATAAGTATGAAATTTTTAAGATACTTCGCTTCGCTCAGTATGACGGTGGGTTGGAGAAACTCAGTAGACGGTG
>CAMEOC010000239.1 GCA_945929285.1 uncultured Mucispirillum sp. | reverse complement strand
ATTTGCAAACTTAATACTTGCAAGGCTGTGGATATAATATGCCCTGCCCATAACTTTATAGCCCTTTAAATAAAGCATAAACCATAAGGGAATATAAGCCATATCTGGAAAAAATGTGGCAGAATATATTATAAATGCCCTTTTATTTTCCACTTTTGGAAGTTTTTTATACATTTCTTTTAAATATTTTATATTTAATGTAAAATAGTTAGCCTTTGCATGTATTACAATATTTTCATCAATACTTATTTCTTCTGCCTTTTTTATACTGCCCTTTATATCATAAAGCCCTTCTTCTAGTATTGATAATATTTTTTTATCAAGCTCACTAAAATCTTCTGATATATACTGCCAGTTAAGGCTTATATTATGTTTATAAAAATTAGAAAATATATGAAGCAAAATATTTAAAAAAGTAGCTAATATCACCACATAATCAATAAATGAAAACTTCAATGAAAAACTTAAATACAGCCAAAATAATATATATATAATAGATATAATATATGCCATATTTCTGCCTGCTCTATAAGCCATAATTAAGCATATATTCATAAAAGGTAAAAGGTATATAATAAATATATTATCACTTAAAAAATATAAAATAAAGGAAGGCAAAAATATGGAAAATATTTCAATAAAAGCAGCCCACACCCCAAGGGAAGCAAATATGGTAAAAGATATTAACATAAAAAATAATGCAGGTGTAATATTATGGTTAAAAACTAAAACATAAAAAACTACTGCATAAATAAACCAGACTCTAATTAACCGCCTGCATTCAATACATATATTCATACTAACCTCATGGTTAATATATCATATATTTATAATTTAGTAAAATATTTTATTTACTTATTTTTTTATAAACATAATCTTCCTTTACAAGTAGCAAATGTAATGATTTTTGTAATATCTTCAATATTTTTTATCATTAAACTTATTTTTTTATTGCTTTTTTTTTAAGGTATGATAGACTACAAATAAGATGAAGAGAATACTTGTAAATATAGAAAATGAAACTTATTTGGAAAGGCTTGAATCTTTTTGTATAGAAGAAAAGATTGCCCTTAAACATATATCTTCTCCTGAAGATGTAGATGAAGAACCATTTATTGTCATCATTACTGATAAAAAAGATGAAGTAGATGGCTACAATGGCAAAGGGCGAGTATGTGTTATCACTAATGAAAAACCTATTAGCCACATATACTGCCTTAAAGAAAACTTTACAAGCACTCATCTTCGCCTGCTGGTGGATACTATTTTCCACGGTATGCTGCTTACAAACTATTACCCTTCCCTTATGCCTTATGATTTTCATAAGGAATATACAATTTCCAATGACTTTTTTAATATTGATAGAATAGTTTATGCCATGACGGCAGATTTTGTGCTGTTTTTCAAATTTTCAGACTTGGAGAAACTGCGTGTTGGTATATCTGAAATGCTTACAAACTCCATAGAGCACGGCAACTTAGGCATTACAGCAGAAGAAAAATTTAAAGCCACAGAAGAAGGCACATATTACGAGCTTTTAAATGAAAGGCTTAGCGACCCTGTGCTTTCAAAACGCACCACTCATATTAATATTGACTTAAAAGATAAAGTGCTAAAAGTAACCATTACAGACCAGGGCAAAGGTTTTGATACCAGCAAACTGCCAGACCCAACCGATGCAGAACACCTGCTAAAACTCCACGGCAGAGGCATATTTATCACTAAAATGTATTTTTCTAAAATAGAATATAACGATAAGGGCAACCAAGTTATCCTTATAAAAGAATTGCCTCAATAGTTTTTTTAATAAACTATCTCCCTTCATTTTTCAAATGTAGATATAATTTCGTTATTACTAATCTTTTCCTGCCTGCATTTCACATAACCCATACTTTCATAAAAGGCAATATTTTTAGGCATAGAATTTGGGGTTTGTATTTCGCACCTAATATTTGGGTATAAATGTTCCATAGCAAAAACAAGCTTTCTGCCTATACCCTTATTACGTTTTTCTTTTCTAACTATTACAGCTAAAATAGAAACTGTATTACTATTTTCATAACCACATATTATACCAGATATGGAGCCGTCATCTTCCACAGCCTTTAAAAAGTCATATTTTTCATAGCTTTTCTTTAAATCTTCCAGTGTAACCACTTCATTAAAATAGCCCAGGTTAGTAAGCAGCGGCTCATCTTTAAAAACTTCTGCCTGCATTAAAAATATTGTTTCTAAATCGTTTTCTTCTACATTTGTAATAATCATATATATACCTTCAAAATATTATTATACATATTTTATCAGCTTTTTAAAATATTTAAAGTAATTTTTTTAATTTTTACAATATTACAACCTATTGACATCATAAATTAATGATTTATAATACTTAATATATTATATGGAGTATTTATGGAAGGTATAGCTGCTCTTATATTTGGTATTATATCTATTATCATTACAGTAATTTTATTAATCTTACGAAAAGATACTAAAACAGTTTTACTAGGTGCAGGGTTTATAATGAGCCTTGCTGCACTAAAACCACTGGAAGCATTTGATGCTTTTCAAAAAAATATGGTTCAAACTGGTCTTATTTGGAGTATATGCTCTATTATGGGTTTTTCTTTTGTTATGAAATTAACTGAGGTAGATAAACATTTAGTCCATGCACTTGCAAAAATATTAAAATCATTTCGTCCTGCACTTATATCTGATGTTGTTATATCCACTTTTTTAGTAAATGTTTCATTAAACAGTGCTTCTGGTGTAACAGCTGCAGTAGGCACAATATTTATACCCCTGCTTATATCTATGGGTGTGCACCATGCCATGGCAGCAAG
>CAMEOC010000238.1 GCA_945929285.1 uncultured Mucispirillum sp. | reverse complement strand
CTTGCAATGGCTGAAAAAGTTGTTGCACAAGCAGAAAATCAGGACAATCGTCCACCAGTTATCTGGCTCCACTTTCAAGAGTGTACAGGCTGTTCTGAAGCTCTTTTAAGAGCTAACCACCCAAGCATAGCAGAAGTTGTTCTTGATATTATTAACCTTGAATACCAAGAAACATTAATGGCTGGTTCTGGCGACCAGGCTGAAAAAGCACTTCATGATGCTATTGAAAAACATGCTGGCAAATACATCTTAGTGGTTGAGGGCTCTATCCCTACTGCTGATATGGATGTATGCTGCCAAATCGGTGGTAAAACTGCACTTCAATCTTTTAAAGATGCTGCTGAAAAAGCAATGGTTGTTGTTTCTCTTGGGGCATGTGCTACTACTGGCGGTATCGTTGCTATTGAACCAAACCCAACTAAAGCAAAAGGTTTAATAGATATTTTAGTTGACGATATGAAATGGGATAAAGCAGCATTAGATGCAAAATACATTTCTATTCCAGGCTGCCCACCTAACCCATACAATGTGTTAAGCGTTATATTATATTTTGCTACATTTGGCAAACTTCCTGAAAAAGGGCCAAAAATACCACCAAAAGAAAGCTTAAGCATTAAAGATGAGCTTGCTCACCGCCCAACATTTGCTTACGGCAGATTAATCCACGAACACTGCGAACGCAGGCCGCATTTTGATGCTGGTAGGTTTGTTAGAGAGTTTGGTGATGAAGGCCATAAAAACGGCTGGTGTTTGTACCGGATGAGGTTACCACATGGGTTGTAAAGGTCCTGAAACTTATGCAAACTGCTCTATTATACATTTTAATGATGGTGCTGCATGGCCTATTGGTAATGGTTGCCCATGTATTGGTTGCACTGAAGGTAATGTATTATTTAAAGACAGTTTATTCTCACTGGCAAAAGTGGCTCAACCTATGGTTACACCACATGCAAGCATTCCAGTTACTGAAGGTAAAGGTAAAGAATCATCAGCTGCACAAGCTGCAGTTATTGGTGGTATATTGGGTGCTGCAATAGGTGCAGGTGCAATGTATGCAGGAAAACTTCCTAAGGAGCCAGAGGATGAAAACAAATAGACGTGATTTTTTAAAGGCAGCAGCAGGAACAGTAGCAGCAGCCGGTGCAATCACAATTACACCATCTATGGCTTTAGCATCTGAGGACGAAAATGCTCCTTTTGCTAAAGATACTATGGTTAAATTTTATGATTCTACCGTATGTGTTGGCTGCCAGGCTTGTGTAGTTGCCTGCTATAAAACAAACTTTATGGAAAGAGAGAAAAATTTAGCAAAACCTTTAGAGGAGCTAAATTTTATAGAAAGAAATGATATTATCCCTGTAATAGCTGATGAAGATAAAGTTAGCCCAGATAAACCATGGATAGTGGTGAACGGCCTTGATTACAGAATGAGAACTATCATTAAAAAACATGTTGATGAAAATGAAAAAGTTCACTTTATCAAACAAAACTGTATGCACTGTAAAAAACCAGGCTGCGTTTCTGCCTGCCCAGTTCATGCTTTGGAAAAAGATAAAGATGATGGCGTTGTTACATACGACCCAAACAGGTGTATAGGTTGCCGTTACTGTCAAATGGCTTGTCCTTTCAATATACCTGCTTTTGACTGGCACAGGGCAAATGCTAAAATCACAAAATGTGATATGTGTAGGTCTACTATCAACCCAAAATCTAACGATTTTGATATTGATGCAAACGGTAATGCTACATATAAAGATAACCCAGATAAAGGCACAGCTTGTACAAAAGTATGCCCTACTGGTGCAGTATTATATGGCAGAAGGGAAGATTTATTACAACTTGCCCATGACCGTATAAAACAGTCTAGAGAAAAAGGCGAAAACAAATACTATGAAGATACAGCTAGAGGCGAATCTGTTCTTGGCGAAAAAATATACGGTGGAACAGGGGAGCTTATTATTTCTGCTGTTGATTTTAGAAGGCTGGACTTCCCAGTTGATAAAATTGGTGATAGAGCTACTGCATACAAATCTGAAGGTATTCAGCATACTATATACAAATATGGTATAGCACCTATCGGGCTTTTTGCAGCACTTGCAGTTATTGTTAAACGCAATACCAGCAAACACCATAATCACGAGGAGGACTAGGATATGAGTAAGCAAAGAGAATATGCAATTCATAGAGCACCTATACTAACACCTGCTTTTTTTGGAGTATTGGCAGTTGTGCTTATTGGTATGGGTTTTGTGGCATATAGGTATGCAGTAGGTGTGGGGGCTGTTTCAAACCTTTCCAACGGTTACCCTTGGGGAATATGGCTTTCATATGATGTGGCAACTGGTTCTGCTATTGCCTGCGGTGGCTATGTTTTAGCCGTTACAGTATATATAATGAATAAGTTTAAATACCATACTATGGTGCGTTCTGCAGTTCTTGCAAGTATGTTTGGTTACAGCTTAGCAGGTTTATCCGTTATGGTGGATATTGGTAGGTACTGGAACTCTTACAGTTTCTTTGTGCCAAGCAGAATGAACCCAAACTCTGCACTTTTTGAAGTTGCATTATGTATTATGGCATACTGTGTGGTATTAATACTTGAATATCTTCCAGCAGTTCTTGAAAGATTTGCAGATGAAGATAAAAGCAAATCTCCAAAACTTGTAGAATTTGGTAAAACTTGGGAAAAAAGATTTTCTAAAGCATTATTTGTAATTGTTGCAATAGGTGCAACACTTCCTACAATGCACCAGTCTTCCCTTGGAACTCTTTATATCCTTATGGGCTATAAATTAGACCCAATGTGGCAGACAGGCTTTTTACCACTGTTATTTTTAAGCAACGCATACCTT
>CAMEOC010000237.1 GCA_945929285.1 uncultured Mucispirillum sp. | reverse complement strand
GTTTTGTGCCTGCTGATATGGCAGAAATCCCTTTGCTTGATAGAATATTTACCCGTGTGGGAGCAAGTGATAACCTTTCCAAAGGTGAATCTACTTTCATGGTGGAAATGGTGGAAACTGCCAATATTTTACAAAATGCCACCAGCAATTCTTTAATAATACTTGATGAAATAGGCAGAGGTACTTCCACATTTGATGGTATTTCCATCGCCTGGGCAGTGGCAGAATATATATTAAATAAAATAGGTGCAAAAACTTTATTTGCCACCCATTATTTTGAGTTGACAGATATTGGGGAAAAGGGAAAAGGTGCAAAAAACTATACTGTTAGTGTGGAAGAATGGAATAATGAAGTAATCTTTTTACGGAAAGTTGTAAAAGGTATGGCAGATAAAAGCTACGGTATATATGTTGGCAAAATGGCAGGGCTTCCAGAAGATGTTATAGTGCGGGCAGGTGAAATACTTTCAGATTTAGAAAAGCATGAGATAATTTCATTAAATACTGATAATAAAAGTAAAAAACAAAACCAGCGCTTTGTGCAGCCTATTTTAGTTTTTGATGATTCTCACCCTGTAATAGATGAGTTAAAGCAGTTAAATATTGATAATATTACACCTATGCAGGCAATGCAGCTGCTTCATGAACTGCATAAAAAAGCAAAAGAATAGTAAATAACCCCACCGTAAAAGTGGGTTTATTAGCGTTTATACATACCTTTTAATAATTGATGAAATCCTTTTATCATAAGATAATATAGAGTTATTATCTAATGCTTTTAAAGCCTGTGCTATAAATTCATTTAATTCATCATTATTATAACGGCGGTCTTTCCTAAGGCGAAGTATTTTCCTTGCAACAGCCTTTAAAGCAGTTAAGGATTCACTTTTGTTTATTGATTCTAAACATTCACTATAAAGATTATTTTCTATTAAACAGTTTAAATAATCTGCCTCAGAAAGACTTTCTTTTGCTTTTTGCATAAGCTTTGCAATATCTTCTTTATCAACTAGTTTTTGTGAGAGAATATATTTATATAAATCAGAAAATACGTCTTTATCACCTAACTCCAGTTTTTGAAAATATACATTTTCCAGTGGGTAGTGCATATCCAGTTCTTTATATGCATATTCTAAATCATCTAATACTTTTGTAAGCACTAAATTATTTTCTGTTTTCTTTCTTACATTTTCTAGTATTTCTGCCTGTTTTTCATACATGTAAAATCTATCATATATATCTGCTAATATAAGACTGTGTGTATCATCTAAAGATTGTTTTAATTGCTTCCCAATATATTTTATGTTATTTTCTAAAAGTAAAACGACGGAAAGCCTTCTATATTTATTAGAAAAATAATTGCATGGCATATTTTCTACAATCTCAAGTATTTTTTCATTCATTTTAACGCTTATATTTTCATATAATACAAGTGAATATAAATACATTTTACTATCAATTAATGATAAACCGTAGCTGTTTTCAAAGGTAAACAAATATGTTAATATTGTATCTAATATATACTGCTTATCTTCTTCACTGTATTTTATTGCATTATATAATAATGATTCTATTTTTTCCCACATTTCATAAAGCTTTTCTGCCATATAGTTATAAAGCATATCATTTTGTTCTACTAAAGCAAATATATAACGGTATAAATACATTAGTGATATATACATTTTAAAGATTATTAAATAATCTTTTTCGTTATCTAAAAAATCTATGGCTTCAAACATATGCTCTACTGCTTTAGAACTTAATCCATTTTCATCTTCAACATATAGATTATGCCTTATTTCATTGATTAAATTTGCTTTTACCCATTGGGTAAACATTTCAAAGCGGTCATTATTGCTTAACTTTTCATTACACATAACAAGCTTGTATGATAAATTATCATCTAAATCTATTATATACCCTAAAGCCCTTCTAAAAGCCACCGATGTTTTATCAATATCTTTCATTAATGTTTTAAAAATTTTTTTGTTGTATAAAAAATAGTTTTCATCTATTTCATCAAATTCATCAAATTCATCAAAATCTTCATCTTCTTCATCTTCTTCATCTTCTTCATCTTCCTGTTCTTCCTCATCTTCCTCATCTTCATCATCTTCAAAACATAAGAAGACATCATCATCTTTTTCATCTTCATTAAAGCCGTAATTTACAGCATAAGGGTTTTTTATTTCCTCTTGAAATTCTTCCCTAACCGTATCATACACCCATTCAAATTCATCATCTTCTGAAAGGTTAATTTCAGTAGTATCAAGAACTGCTGTTTGGTATAAGTCTACAATAGGTGTTTCAATATTTGCTTTACCCTGCAGAATACCGTATTCAACTTCATCAACTGTTTTCATATTTTTTACTGTTCTAGGCATAATATGCTCCTGTTAAAAATTTATTTACCTTTTCGGTATATGTATTTTTACCATATACTTGCGACAAACAATGTCTTTTATTAAATTTTTTACAAAATATATTTATAAATTTTTAATTTACATATAAATTATTCATAATATAGATATTTTTAAATTTATTTTTTAAATTTTTTGCATAATTTTTTAAATTTAAGGCATGCTTAATTTTCTTGATTTATCAATAAGTTGTAAATATATTAAATTTTTAAAAATTTATACTTGAAATTATTCTTATTTATGAATAAGTTACAAAGTTATTTTTTTGAAAATTAAATATGAAAATCTTTTATTTATAAATAAGTTATAAACATTAGGAAATTTTAATGATTTTTTATAATTGAAATTTATTTGATTTACCAGCACTTTATCTTTTTAATAAAAGATAAAGTGCATTTTTATAATTTATATTCTTACTTTTATGCTGTCTGCATG
>CAMEOC010000236.1 GCA_945929285.1 uncultured Mucispirillum sp. | reverse complement strand
TCAAATATTACCTCATACTGTTCCTTATTTGTTATTTTTTGCACTTCCTGCAGGCTTTCTAATAATTCTTTTGATTTATTAGGGTGCAGGCTTTTAAAATCACATACACCACAGGCAAAACAATCACCATGGCGGCAGTCTTTTGTAGCATCACCTTTTTCCGCTTTTTTTACTTCCCTTTCATAAAATTTATCTGTTACACCTGTTAAAATATTATTCCAAGGAAGTTTTTCCTCTGAATTATAACTTTTGGCAGCTTTTGCCTGAATATCAATGCCAATATTGCTGCAGTGCTCAACCCATTTATAATAATCAAAAAAATCATCCCAGGCATCAAGATAAAACCCCTGCTCTACCACATATTCTAAGGCAGCAGCCACTTCTTCATCACCTCTTGATAAAAAAGCCTCTAATAAACTCATTCTAGTATCATGAAACTTAAATTTAAACTTTCTTCTCCTTAGTTCATCTTTTAGCATATACATTCTGCGTTCAAGTTCTACCTTTTCAACCTGCCCAAATCTTTGAAAAGGTGTATGGGGCTTTGGTACAAAATGAGATACAGAAACTGATATATCAAAACCGCCTTTTTTCACCTGCTGCACAGCTTTCTTTATTTTAGAGGCAGTATCTGCAATACCTAAAATATCTTCATCTGTTTCATAAGGAAGCCCTATCATAAAATAAAGCTTTACACCATTATAACCATTTTCTGCTGCTAACTGGCAGGCCGAAAGAATTTCTTCTTCAGATAAGTTTTTATTAATAATATCTCTCATTCTTTGAGTGCCTGTTTCTGGAGCAATGGTAAAGCCAGATTTTCTTACCTTTGATATTTCTTCAAATAATGTTTTAGAAACACTGCTTGCCCTAAGAGATGGTGCAGAAAGAGAAATATTTTGTGAAGATAATATTTTATTTAAGTTCAAAATTAATGGTTCTATTTGTGAAAAATCGCCAGTTGATAAAGATAGAAGCGAAGCTTCTTGATATCCTGTTGCTTTTATCTGGTTTAATACATCTTCTACAATATTTTTAGTATCCCTTTCTCTAACTGGCCTGTATATCATACCTGCCTGGCAAAACCTGCATCCTGCAGTGCAACCTCTTGCAATTTCCACAGAAACCCTGTCTTGAATAGCAGGAATTAATGGCACTATGGGAGAATATTCCATATTATTTGTATTAAAATCTTTATAAATATCACGCATTACATTTTTATTTTTTTCAACTGAAGGTATATATAAAAATGGATATTTATTTAATGTTTTTAATATTTCAGATTTACTAATATTTTTATCTTTTAAATCTTTTATATGCTCTAAAACTCTTGGCAGGTTAATATCCCCTTCGCCAATGTAAAAAACATCAATAAATGGTAGTAGCGGTGCAGGGTTATACATACATGAACCCCCTGCCATTATAATAGGGTCATCTTCTTTTCTATCAATTGTTTTATATGCAATATTAGAATATTTTAATATGGCAAGCAGTGTGGTATAACTCATTTCATAATGGGTTGAAAAACCTAAAACATCAAATTCTTTTAAGGGTTTTTTGGTTTCAAGGCTTACAAATATTTCACTTCCAAAATGCTCTAAAGCATCTTTCCATGGTGCAAAAAACCTTTGACAGTATAATTTATCAGAATTATTTATACGCTCATATAATATTTTATAACCTACATGGCTTGAGCCTATCTCATAAATATCTGGGAAAATTAAGCAAAAATCCAGTAAATTATCTTTACCTTTTATGAAAGAATTTAATTCCCCGCCAATATATCTAACAGGTTTAGAAACATTTAAAAGATGTTTTATATTCATTTTATTATTTACTCCGTAATTGAATATCTTCTAAGCTGAACAGAATTTACAAGCCCTATCATAGTAAAAAAAGAAAGAAGTGAAGTGCCACCATAGCTAACAAAAGGCATAGGAATACCCACAATTGGCACAATAGATACAGTCATACCTGCATTTACAATAAACTGGAAAAATATATAACAGGCCACAGTAATGGCTATTATTTTTCCTGCTGCTTCCTTACTTTTTATGGCTATATTTAAAATTTTAAAAATAAGAAATAAAAACAGTAATATAATAGCAGTGCCACCAATAAGCCCTTGTTCTTCATTTAATACTGCATATATAAAGTCTGTATGGCTTTCAGGTAAAAAACTTAAATGGGCTTGAGTTCCCCCTAAAAAACCTTTACCAGTTATACCGCCACTGCCAACAGCCACTTTTGACTGCTCTGCATGATATCCATCACCTTTTTTATCCTGCACAAGCCCAACAAACACTAATATCCTTGTTTTTTGATAATCATGCATATTGCTCCAGCCCACAGGTATAATTATTAAAACAGCTAATATGGCAATAATAAACACATGGCGTTTTACACCTAATATAAAAAGCAACATTGCCCAAACAGCCACATAAGTAAGTGATGTACCTAAATCCGGCTGTTCAAATACCAGTAAAAATGGTGGAAGCAGCATCCAGGATTTTTGCAATATTTTTAATAAATCTAAGCGTCTGCCATCAAAATCCATAAAAAGCCACGCAAGAGTTAGCACCCATATTATTTTAAATATTTCAGAAGGCTGTAGCCTAAATGGTCCAACCCCTATCCACCTTTGAGCACCCATATTTACATAGCCTAATATTAAAACAATAAGTAACATTAAAATACCAAACCCATAAATTACAGGTACTAACCTTACTAACTTTCTATAATTTATATAGCTCATTACAAAAAAAGATATTAAGCCTAATATAAGCCAAACTATCTGCCTTTGGTAAAAACTATCTGTTTCTTTTGTATATGGGTTATAACCTGCACTATAAATGGAAAAAATGCCAATAATAGCAA
>CAMEOC010000235.1 GCA_945929285.1 uncultured Mucispirillum sp. | reverse complement strand
GGTTACCAATAGCAACCACCCAGTCGCCTATTTCTGCCTTATCAGAATCCCCAAGTAATATAGGGGTAATGGAAGCACCTTTTGTATCTATTTTTAAAAGTGCTAAATCTGTTAATGGGTCAGTGCCTACTACTGTTGCTTTATACTCCCTTTCATCCTGGAGCTTTACAATAATTTCATCTGCTCCTTCAATAACATGGTTATTTGTAACAATGTATCCGTTCATATCAATAATAAAACCAGAGCCTAGTGCCGATGATTTATATTTTTGGTCGCCACGGGGTGAGCCCAAAAAACCACCAAAGAAATCATCAAAAAATGGATCTATCTGCCTGGTAACTGTTTTTGTTGTACTAATATTTACAACGCTTGGAGCTGCTTTTTTTACAACTGGTGCAAAACTTTCAGGAACAGCATAAGCATTTATACTTAATGCTGCCATAAATACTACTAATAGAAATAATTTTTTCATCAAATTAATATCCTCCTTAATAAGATATTTCTATTTCTTATATATTTCTGATGTTAGTATATTCCCTGATGAAGCAATATCAACTATATTTTTTTTGTTTTGGTGTATTATATTCACAATTTCTTCCATAAACCCAAAAGAAACAGTGCCATAAACTGTGTATTCTGTATCATCTATAACCCTTGAAAACAGGTAGTTGCCATATACTATTTTACTAACAGGTGCTGTATTATTTGTAGCTGGTTTTATAAATACAGAAAATCTATTTACTCCGTCTTGAAAAGCTAAATCCATAGAATTATTGCTAAAAACTGTAGTATGGAAATGGCTAAAACCTTTATAAAATTCTGGAGTATCCCAAAATTTATATTTTGCATCAATATCGCCATGCCTGCCTTTTTTATGGCCTCTTTTTTGGTGTTCTTTATACTGGTAGCCGTGCATTGCCCCTTCTGTATAATCAAAGCCACTAAAAGCAAACATTAAAGTATTGGTGGTATCAAACACTTCTAGTTTTACAATGTGTTCTTTTTCATCAAGCCATAGGGTAGATTTAAACCTGTCCTTATTTTTTGGGAAAATAACATACTGTGAAATATTAAAACCAAAATATGAAATATTATCTAACTTTTCCACACTATAATACTGCTGTGGTATTCTATCCACTGAAAAATAGCCCCTTAAAAGCTGCCGTGAAATAGAGCCCATAATGGAGTTATCGTTGCGGTAATCATCCTGCAGGTTAAGATATACTTCATATCTATCTTGATTTAAAAATTTGAAAACCACTGTTTTCTGCCCTGCATATAGTGGTACATGCAGGGAAAAAACAAGCAGTAGTATTACTAAAAATTTATTCATTTTTCAAAATTTACCGAAATGACTGAAGCCTGGGCAATTGGGCCAGAATATGAGTTTGCATAGTGTTCTAACACATAGTCTTCATATTTATCATATGTTTTTGCTGCCACTTCTGCTGTTACTGGTTTAGATTTTTCAAAATAAGTAACAGTAGCACCAATAACTAATAATAAAGCTGCAGCAATGGCAGAAATATACACCAGTTTACCTGCCACCATTTTATAAAAAGCTGAAACTTTATTTTTACTAACTAATTTTTCAGGCTGATTTTTTTTGCCATACTTATTATTAAAAGCAATACCTGCCATGATTTTTTTAGAAAAATCAACTTCTTCTTTTTGCCCGTAAGCTAATTTTACCATATCTTTTATTTTATATATATTTGCAATTTCATTTTTACAGTGGCCACATTCTGATAAATGGGCAGAAACTGCTTCAAACTGTTCATCACTAAGTTCATTATCTACATAAGCATATAAAAGAGGTTGAATATTTAAACATTTTTCATCTACTTTGGTTTTCATATTACTTTGCCTCCATAACTACTTCATCTGTTAAGCCTTGCTTAATAAGCCTTTCTTTCACTATCTGCCTGGCATTAAAAAGCCTGCTTCTAACTGTGCCCAGTGGAATATGCAGCATTTCAGATATTTCTTCATAGCTTAAATCTTCCACTTCCCTTAATATCACAACTGTTCTAAGCCTTTCAGGTAGAGCGTCCACAAAAAAACGCACATATTTCCTAAGCTCATCTTTTATAATAAAATCTTCAGGGCATTCACCTGTGGTTAGCCTTTCAAAATAATCAACATCATCATTTTCATCTTCCACATCCACCACTCTTTTATCTTTTTCGTAATGGTTTAGTGAAAGGTTTACAGCAATGCGTTTAAGCCATGAATAAAAATGGTCTTTATCATGCAGAGTATCAAGCTTTTCATAGGCTTTTAAAAAAGCATCCTGGCAAATATCTTCTGCATACTCTTTATTTTTCACAATATTTAGTGCAGTATAAAAAACCTGCGACTGATATTTTAATATTAATATTTCAAAAGCTCCATTATCCCCTTCAAGAACTCTTTCAATTACCTGTTTATCGTTCATTATTAACCCTCTATTACTAGGTAAGACAAGCTTATAATTAATTTGTTCAAAATTATTATTTTATTTTTTATCTCTTATTACAAAAAATACAGATATTATTATAAAAATACAAGCAAAAACTGTTATTTGAGATATGGCCTCCCCGCCAAACAATGCCCCTACAATTACTGCCACAATAGGCTCAACATAAGCATAAGATATGGCTATATGGGTTGGAGTATTATATAAAAGCCAAATATAGCAGGTATAGCCTATTATAGAGCCAAAAAATATTAAATGTAGTGTGCTTAAAAATGCTTTTAAAGTAACATCTGCCATATTAAAACTATTTATCTCCCCTATTAAAAAGGAAAGCACAAGCATAACCAGCCCACCTGTAACCATTTGAAAGCCCAGGCTTTTAATCATATTCATATTTGAGTGCCTGCGTTTTAAATAAATTGAGCCTGC
>CAMEOC010000234.1 GCA_945929285.1 uncultured Mucispirillum sp. | reverse complement strand
GATACAATAGAGCCTTCTTCCACCTGCTTATCAGGCCAAGCCATAATATCTTTTTCAAATACTACATTGTTTCCTATTTTTGTGCCTTCTGCAATAATTACACCCTGTGGGCATTTTACTTTATTGCCAACAAGAACTTTATCGCAAAATACAGCATTTGTAATATCAGAATTTGCACCAATATTTACTTTATCCCAAAGTATAGATTTTGAGATAGAAGTATTTTCGCCTATGTGGCAGTCATCCCCTAAACAGCAGTCTGAAATTTTAACATTTTGCCCTATGGAGCAGTTATCTCCCACAACTACTAAGCCTGTTACTTCCACATTTTCTGCCATTTTAAAATTAGCACCGTGGTATAGCACACCTTCATTAAAGGTAACTTTTTCCCCTTCAAGAGGAAGTTTTATCATACCTTGGGCAATTTCTAAAAGGGAAGTTCTGTAACTGTCTGGGTTACCAACATCTCTCCAATACCCTTTAGCATTGTAGCCGTATATGTGGTTTCCACTTGCCATTATGCTTGGGAATAAATCTTTAGAAAAGTCAAAGTTTTTATTTTCTGGTATAAAGTTTAATATTTCAGGTTCAAATACATATATGCCAGTGTTAATAGTATCGCTAAATACTTCCCCCCAGCCTGGTTTTTCAAGAAAACGCACAATTTTACCTTCGCTGTCTGTAATAACTACACCAAACTGTAATGGGTCTGGCACAGAAGTTAAAGTTATTGTAGCTTTAGATTTTTTTTCTTCATGGTATTTTATGATATCAGGTATGCTAAAGTCAGTGATTAAGTCGCCACTAACTACTATAAACCTTTCATCTAAAAACTTTTCTGCCTTTTTAACAGCACCTGCTGTGCCGTAATCATCATCTGGAGTGAAATATTCAATGTTAATACCTAAGGAAGAACCATCACCAAAATGGGCTTTAATGATTTCAGGCTTAAAGTATAAAAGGATGGCAATATCTTTAATGCCTGCATCTCGCAAAGACATTATAATGTATTCCATCATTGGTTTATTAAATACAGGAATCATTGGTTTAGGAACACTTGAAGTGAGGGGCTGAATCCTTGTTCCAAAACCGCCAGCCATAACAACTGCTTTCATAGTAATACCACCTTTAATATCTTTTTAATTGTAAGTAAAATTGCACTTAATTTAAGTGGGCTTTTAAAAAAGCCCATATTTTTAGCTTTCTTTTGCTAATACTTTTTTAACTTCTTCTTTTAAAGAATCAGTATCTTGTGATTTTACCCAGTAGCCATCAGCACTCCAAGTGGAGAAGTCATCTTGATAGGCAGAGTAAGCAGTAGCTAAAATTGTTTTCATGCCTTTGTATTCTTTAACAATACGCTGCAGTATATCAATACCGCTTTCGCCTTTTAATTTAATATCTAAAAGGCATAAATCAATTTTTTCACTATCAAGTATTTTAAAGCATTCTGCAGAGTTTGATGCTTCAAATGTATTATATCCTTCTTCTTTTAAAACAGATGAAAATAAAAACCTAATGTCTTCTTCATCGTCCACTAATAAGATATTGTAAGCCATAATGTCCTCCTATTTTATATACTTTATAACACTTTTATAAAGCAAGGGTTGCAAACATTTACCATTGTATATTTTTTAAAATAACATAATAAAATTAATTATAATTTAACTTAAATTAAATAAAATACACCCCTTAAAATGATTATAGCAGAAAAAAATATAATTTGCTACAAAAATAAACACATTCAATGTTATTTTTTTAAAGTTTTTAGAAATAAGTTTTATTTTTAAAGAACATAAATGTAAATAGTGATATATATGAGTGATTTAGAATATTAATACTGTTTTAATATGTTTATAGAATTACTATAATTATCAGAATTAAATATATAGCTTCCTGCCACAGCCGCATTCATTCCAGCTTGAGCAAGCTTTGCAACTGTTTTATCATTAATACCGCCATCAACTTCAATTATAAAATTGTGTTTTATGTTTTCACCCATGGCTTTAAGTTTTCTTATTTTTTCATAACTGGTTTCAATTAAGCTTTGGGCAGGAAAGCCTGGGTTTACAGACATAATTAAAACTAAATCTAAAAATGGCAGTATTTCTTCCAGCATAAAAACAGGGGTGGAAGGGTTTAGGGAAACACCTGCTTTTTTACCTTTGCTTTTAATATATGAAATAGTTCTTTGAATATGCCTGTCTGCTTCAAAATGGGGAACGATAATATCTGCCCCTGCATCTATAAAATCATCAACAAATTTTGCAGGGTTTTCTATCATTAAATGAACATCAAAAATTTTATTAGTATGCTTCCTTAAGGCTTTTACAACAGGTGCACCAAAAGTAATATTTGGCACAAAAGAGCCGTCCATAATATCAAGATGAATCCAGTCTGCACCGGCATTATCCACAGCCTTTATCTCTTTTTCTAAATTAGCAAAATCAGCACTTAAAATGGAAGCTGAAACTATCATATATCACCCCTAAAATATATTCCATAATTTATATTATATAATAAAAAATATCAAGATATTTTCATAAAAAATTATTTTTGATATGTGTAAATTTTTACTTTCTATTTTATAAATAATATGGTATAAATTTATAAATAATATGGTATAAATTGAGCCTATGAAAAAGATAATCTTATTTACACATTTATTTTTACTAATTTTTTCTTTTAATTGTTTTGCAGAGCTTACAGCAGGCAGGTTTACCAATAACCCAGATGTGGATAAATTTATTGATGAAATGGTTAAAAAACACGGCTTTTCCAAAAGCTATTTAAAAGGTGTTTTTGATGAAACCATGCACTCAGGTTTTACTCCAAAATTAATGAATAAACCAGCAGAATCTGTTAATACCTGGGAAACCTACCGCAAAAATATGGTAA
>CAMEOC010000233.1 GCA_945929285.1 uncultured Mucispirillum sp. | reverse complement strand
GCATAGATTTTCTTGTGGCTGCAAGCATTACATTTTTATTTACCTGCCTTGCCTTATAAACCATTTGGCTGCAAAGGATTGTAATACCAGATAAATATTCTAGCATATTAAGAGCCACTTTCCACCCGGCATGGAGAATATCTGCATTACCTTTTGCCTGTAATATCATATCATCTTTTAATATGCTACTACCATCCTGCAAAAAAAATGTTACTTCTGCCCCCAGTTTTTCAAAGATTTTTTTTGCAACTAAAACTCCAGAAACCACCCCATTATTTCTTGCATAGTAGGAAATTTTTCCCCTATTTGCCCCAATATTTAGTAAACTTGTGGTAATATCATAATAGGGCATATCTTCTTTTATTATGCTTTCAATTACACTATCGCTTATATAAACCATACATCACCTTATTAATTATATTTATATATCTTATTTTTAAATAATTCAATTAAGAAAAATCTCTTTTTGCCGATATTATTTTTAAGAGGTGATAAAATGAGTAATTTGGCACGACTTTTGCAAGCAGATATTCATAATACTAATATTATGGAGCAAATAATGGAAGAATTTGTAAATAAAGAGTATAATATTGCAAATGATATAAAAATATCATACTCATTGATTAATACAGCTCAGCAGACTCTTTCAGATTTAGATAAATCTATTGATGAACTTTCTATGCTTGTTGATAACCTGCGAAGTAATGCTTCCAAACTAAAAAACAGCAAATAAATATATTATTTAACCAGGCTTATATATAAGTTTGGTTAAATTTTTCCCATTTATTTTATAACCTATTAAATATATTATATATCTCTTTACTTTTAAAACACATACATATATTATGGCTCTTTAAGTATTAAATAAATTAATTTTATGGTGTATTATGGCTGGTTCTAAGAAAAAAGTTATTATTTTTGCTGCTGTTTTTTTGGTGCTTCTTTTAATTATTGCCCCAGTAGCAGCTTATTTTATTGCAAACTCTCAAGCAAAATCAAATGTTGCCCAGTTTACAAAAGATTTTAAAGAAATATGTGATATAAAATACGGCAGTGTATCATATAATATTTTAAACAGGCACTTGATAGTGGAAGATATTTCCCTTTCATGCAGCAGTGAAAAAATTGCAGATATTAAAAAGGCTGAATTTAACCATATTGTAAGAAGCAACCCACTGCCTTCTAATGTGCAGGCAGATATTACAGGGGGTGTTCTTTATAATAATGCTTCTTTCTTTAATGAATATGGTAAAGCAGTTTACGATATGGGCTTTGAAAAAATATATTTTCAAGGGCGATTAACCTACACTTTAGGAAAAGTATCTAAAGAATTTAACCTGGTTACTTTAAATATATTAGCAAAAGATTTTGGGCTTATTCAAGGGGAAGCAAAGGTTTTAAATGCTTATGATAAAGATATTAAAAATATTATTACAAATATTAAAAATAACCCTGCTTCTTTTTATATCACCTTTAATGATAAAGGCTTAAAAACTAAAGTTTTTGAAAAATTTGCTGCAGTTTCTGGGCTTAATTTAGATGAAGTGAAAACAAAAACTACCAATGCCATATATAAACGCTCTCTAAATACAGATAACTTAACAAAAGCTAACTATACCCAGCTTGAAAAGTTTTTATTAAACGGCCAGGGTATATCTTTAAAACAAAATATTGAAGATAATATATCATTAAGCAATACATTAAATAAGCTTGATTTTTCAGGGTATAGAAAACTGCTTTCTTCATTTAATGGCTTGCAGGTGGAAATTATAGCAAAATAATTTTATATTTCTTTTTATTTATCTTTTTACATATCTATAATATTTTAATTTAAAAAACATAAAAAAAGTGGGAGCATTAAAGCTCCCACTTTCATTTATTAATATTTATTATAATATATTATGCCTTAAATTACCTTACAATGTTTTTAAGCTGTTCTGCCCTTTCCTGCAGGTGGCTTACAGTTGCTGTTACTTCTGAAACTGCAGAGTTACTTTCTTCTACACCGGAAGCTATAATCTGAGTTTTATCATCTACATCTTGTATTAAAAGGTTTTGTTCGCTAACAGACATAAAAACACTGTTTGTATTAGTTACTGCCGTATCCACCCCTTCCACAACAGATATAAATGCTTTAGATGTTTCTTCAATTATTTTTCCACCTTTAATAACTGCTTCTCCTGAAGCTTTCATTTCGCTGGAAGCTTTTTCAGATTCCTGCTGTAATGTGGTAATAATAGTTTCTATTTCGCTGGTTGCTTTTGTAGTTCTTTCTGCCAGTTTTCTAACCTCGTCTGCAACTACTGCAAAACCCCTGCCTGCATCCCCTGCTCTTGCTGCTTCTATGGCGGCATTTAATGCCAGTAAATTTGTTTGGTTTGCAATATCATTAATAACTACTAATATTTCCCCAATCTGCCTGGAGCTTTCTGCCAGCTCCCCAATTGTATGGGATAATGTATCTGCTTTATCATGTATTTCCATAATGGAGTTTTTAACTTCTAAAAGCTGAGCATTACCATGGTTTATCTGCTCTGAATCAGCATTTGCATCCATAGAATAACTTAATACTGTAACACTAAAGTATTAAAATTAATCTTAGACATCATAGTATTAGCATCCGCTAAATCTGTTGCTACTACATCAATAGAATGGGAAGAACTGGTAATTGTGTAAACAGCATAAACGCCGTTTAGGAAAGAAAACACCATTATACCTGCAATTGTAAGAAATATCTTTTGTGCAATGGTCATATTCATAAACCTACCTCGCATACTTATCCATATCTTACTAAAAATAAGTATAGCAGTATTTTAGACAAAAGCAAGTATAGTATTATTGTATAATATATGTATAGTTTATGCTTTTACATCAAACCTTCTTTCAGCTTGAGCCATAG
>CAMEOC010000232.1 GCA_945929285.1 uncultured Mucispirillum sp. | reverse complement strand
ATGGTTGCCACCATGGTTCCAAAATACCCTTGCACCAAATTCCTGCACTGCCATACCCATAATACCACCTAATACACCAAATAATATGGCAATATCTGCTCCAAAGATTGGCTCAGTTTGTAAAAACATTAATGCACCTACTAAACTAATAGCATGAGTTACAGGCACTTTACCAGTAGCACCTTGACCTAAAGCCATCATAGTAAGCATAATACCAGATATACCCCATGTGAAAAATAAAGGCACTGTCCAAGCAGCAGCTGAAGAAATTTTACCACTTTCTACTAAAGGACGGAGAACTTCCAGTGTGCCTGCAGCAATAGCAGCAGCTACACCACCCATAGATATACCTATCATCATAAGTAATGGTTTTGGTGTCATATAGCCACACCAGGAAAGCTCATAATGGTTTGTTCCAAATATACCGTGTTTTTCTATAGATTCTTTTTTGCCAAAAGGGCTTTCTTTTAAAAATGCCACCCTTGCCACAAGAGATAATATTACAATAGAAATAGCCCCAGTATCACCCATTTTAATAAAAGGGATTTTACCAAGAAGCATTGCAAAATAAAAAGAAATAACAGCTGCTAAACCACCAACAAATAATACATCCCAGGATGTACCCATAAGTGGTGTTACAATGTCTTTAGCATTGTTTGTAGGGTGATTTCCACGCACACCATGAGCATAGGTTGCTGCTATAACCCCAGATAAGAACCCTCCTGCTGCTGGTCCAAATATAGGCCCTAATGCTACCTGCATTAAAATAAAATCTGAACCACCTGCCAAAACAACTAAAGCACCCATTACTGCAATTATGGTACATAAAATAAACGCCCATAATGCTCCAATGCTTGCTCCAAAAATTCCGCCGCAAAAAGCATAAATAATGGTTATCATTACGCTGCTACTCATAAAGAACCTCCGTTCATTTATTTTTTTTGCATACTGCCTACATTGTAAAAACCCACTTCCTTATATTGTATATTATTTAATATTTAATATTTATTATTTTCCACCATCTGCCTAATAACAGAAACTGGATGGTGTGCTTTTTTATTTGTGCCATGCTGGATTTGCACCTGGCATGTGCCACATTCTGTAGTTACAATTTCACAATTACTGCTTTTTATGGTATCAAAAAGCTGACTGCCTATTTCCATACCTATTTTATATTTTTCCTTTTTAAAGCCATAACTGCCAGAAATTCCACAACAGCCAGCCTGTGCATTTTGCACCTTATTACCTGTTAATGTTTCAATTAAATCAATACTAGGAAGCCCTATTCCTTGAGCCCTTAAATGGCATGGAGAATGGTATATAATTGATTTTTCAGGCATTTTATTATCAAAATTTAATTCTCCCCTTTCAACGCATCCCGTTAAAAATTCCTGAGCATCCATTAAGCCACCGGAATAATTTTCATAAACAGCTTCAGGAAACATTTCAGGCACATCTTTTTTAAACATTAAAGCACAGCTTGGGCAGCCTGTAACAACAGGTATATTTTTTTCTTTATATTCTTTAATAATAGATACATTGATTTTTGCATTTTTTGCTGCATCTTTTTTAAAGCCATTGGAAACTAAAGGAAGCCCACAGCACACAAATTTTTCAGGCACAATTACTTCATACCCTGCCTTGTTAAAAATCCATATCATATCAAGGCCTATTTGGTAATCATAATCATCTACATAACAGCCTGGGAAATAAACTATTTTTTTATCTAATTTTGGCTGTTTTAATTTTTTATAAACAAGCCTAAAATGTTTATCAAACTTTGGCACAGGTGCTTTTTTAGATATACCAATACTATCTAATAAAAGCCTTGTTAATGGGTTATGCATACCAAAGTTTTTTAAAAATGTTGGTATATATTTACAACAATCTTATAAAGGACACACATAACATAAACCCAAGACTCTTCATTTATCGCCATTTCTTTCTGTATAACCACAAAGAGCTTCCATATTTAATGTGGAAATAGCAACACCCTGCGGGCAGGCTATATCACAATTTTTACAGTTAGCACAGTAATGAAGTGATTCATCTTCTGCCACATCTAGCAATCTAAACCTTTCATAAGCCGGGCCAATAAGTCTTGGTCCTAAAAAGTTTGGTGTAACTTTTGCAACAGGGCAATGAACCTGACATATAGTGCATGCTATACATTTATCTGGATTTATATGTACTAAAGACATAATACGCTCCTTATTATTTACTTTCAACTGCTGATAAGGCAGCAGCGTAACCTGTTACACAGGCTACTCCATAACCTGATTTTTCAGTAGGAAAATCATAATTACCCAATGTATTGCCAGCAAAATAAACATTTTCAAAAAGAGGTTTGTTTGAGCTATCCACAGCTTGAAATTTACTATTTACATTAACCCCAAACTTTGTAAATTCGTGGCTACCAAATACATTTTTATCAGACCTTTCTTCCACTGTTGCAGGGCAGGAAAGTGGTATATTAAATATTTTTTCATATACTTTTTCATAGGTTGTTACAATACCGCCACCTATTACACCACCTGTTGCAATAATAAACTGCTCTGCTTTATATTCTGTTTCAATTGCACCAGCAATATTATTATGTAATGCCACAAGAGATACACATTTACTGCCGTTTGTAATAGAACGCTGAACATTACAGTTTTCTATAAACTTAATATTTAACTTTTTAGCTTCATTAACTAAAGCATCTCGCAACCTGTAACCGCCCACACCTGGTGGAATTGAAAGAGATTCAACAATTACAATACCTTCAGATTTTAATGCTTCATAATTTTTTAAATAATTAACAGTGCCACATATTGGTGGTAAAATTACTGCATCATAACCTTTACTGCATTTTGCAAGCTCAGTTTTCAACCAGTTAAACCCTTCTTCCTTATCTACATACCTTG
>CAMEOC010000231.1 GCA_945929285.1 uncultured Mucispirillum sp. | reverse complement strand
TTACGACGAACATGTTCATCTGTATAACGAATACCTTTACCTTTATATGGTTCTGGTTTTCTTATTTTGCGGATATTAGCTGCAACTTGACCAACAAGCTGTTTGTCTATACCTTTAACAGATATTTTAGTGTTGCCATCAACAGCAAACTCAATACCTTCTGGTGCTTTAAAAATAACTGGGTGAGAAAAGCCCATAGATAAATCTAAGTCTTTACCTTTCATAGCTACTTTATAACCAACACCAATGATTTCAAGGTTTTTAACAAACCCGTTAGTAACACCTTCAATCATATTAGCAATAAGTGTTCTGTAAAGGCCATGTTTTTGCCTTAAAGCAATAGAACCATCAGCACACTCTAATACTAATTGTGAGCCATCAACTTTCACAATTATACCTTCGGTGATATCTTGAGAAAGTTTACCTTTCGGGCCTTCAACTGATACAGTTAGCCCTGCAACATTTACTTTTACCCCTGCCGGAATAGTAATTGGTGCTTTACCAATACGAGAAACTTTTACTTTCGGCTCTTGGGTTTCTTGACTTACTTTTGCCATCTATACACTCCAATTACCAAATTTGACAGAGATATTCGCCGCCTACTTTTTCATTAAGGCATTGTTTCACTGTTTTTATACCAGAAGAAGTAGAGATAATACCATTACCTAAACCACCTAAAACAAGTGTTAAGTTTTTAGTATTTACATATACTCTTCTACCTGGTTTAGAGATACGTTTTAAACCACGGATAACAGATTCATTCATATCGTTATATTTTAAATAAACGATAATATCTTTCTTGTTGCCGTTAGTAACTACTCTATAATTTTTAATATAACCTTCATCTTTAAAGATAGTTGCAATACTTTCTTTTATTTTAGAATAAGGTATTGTAACTTCTGAATGCTTAACCATTAATGCGTTACGCATACGAGCAAGCATATCAGCAATAGGGTCAGTCAATCTCATTTTGCTGCTCCTCCATCCTACCAGCTTGACTTGCGAACGCCTGGTATATCACCATTTAACGCAAGTTTACGGAAACACATACGGCACATATTAAACCGTCTCATAAAAGCACGCGGACGACCACAAAGTGGGCATCTATTATTTTTACGTACTTGAAATTTTTTCTTTTCAAAAGCACTGTTATACTTCGCAGTAGTAGCCATTTATACCTCCTGCTTAAGCAAACGGCATACCGAGAGCTTTCAGCAGTTCCCTGCCTTCCTCATCAGTTTTAGCCGTTGTAGTAATAATAACATCTAATCCGCGTACTTTATCTATTTTATCGTAATCAATTTCCGGGAAGATAATCTGTTCTTTAACGCCCAAAGCATAGTTGCCTCTGCCATCAAATGATTTAGGGTTTACACCTTTAAAGTCACGAACGCGAGCAAGAGCAATGTTGAAAAAGCGTTGTAAAAATTCATACATAGTATCATGGCGTAAAGTTACTTTACAACCGATAGCTTGACCTTCACGAATTTTAAAACCCGCTATTGATTTTTTTGCTCTTGTAACAACTGGTTTTTGACCTGCTATTTTAGTCATATCATTAATAGCGTGTTCAAGAACTTTTGCATTTGCAGCTGCTTCACCCACACCCATATTTAAAACAACTTTTTCCACTACTGGCACTTGGTTAATGTTTTTGTAAGAAAAAGTTTTCATCATGTGTGGTACAACTTCTTTGAGATATTTCTCTTTTAATTCAGTCATATCTTTCCACCTATGCCTTATCAATAACTTCATTGCATTTTTTGCAATAGCGTGCTTTTTTGCCGTTTTCTAAAACTTTAACGCCAAGACGAACGCCTTTATTGCATTTTGGGCAATGATACATTACATTAGAGATGGAAAACGGCATATTTTTTTCAATAATACCGCCGTCCGGGTTAGTTTGGTTTGGACGAGTGTGGCGTTTTACAACATTCACATTTTCCACTACCACTTGACCTTTCTCTTTATCTAATTCAATAATTTTAGATACAGTATTTTTGTTTTTACCAGAGATAACTACCACTGGGTCATTTTTCTTAAGTTTATATTTTATAGGCATTTTTCAACTCCTATAACACTTCAGGTGCCATAGAAACTATTTTAAGGAAGCCTTTACCCCTTAATTCTCTGGCAACTGGTCCGAAAACGCGTGTACCTATTGGTTCGTTTTGTTTGTTTAATAAAACTGCTGCGTTATCGTCAAATTTAATATATGTTCCATCTGCACGGCGTTTTTCTTTTGCAGTGCGAACGACAACTGCACGAACTACCGCACCTTTTTTAATATTACTGTCTGGGCTAGCTTCTTTAACACTTGCCACTATAATATCGCCTACTTTACCGTAGCGTTTGCGTGAGCCACCAATAACTTTAATAGCCATGATTTCTCTAGCACCAGAGTTATCAGCAACTGTTAAGCGTGATTGTACCTGAATCATTAAACAGTCTCCTCCCCTGTAGATTCAACAGAGCGGGTAATTATGCTGTCGAGTCTCCAGCGCTTATTTTTGCTAAGTGGTCTTGTTTCAACTATTTGTACAAAGTCACCAACTCTTGCTGTATTTTCTTCATCATGAGCAAAAAATGTTTTACTACGTTTGATGAACTTTTTATACATTGGATGCAGGATTTGACGCTCTACTTTAACAGTAATAGTCTTCTGCATTTTATCGCTTACCACGATGCCGCGGCGAACTTTCCTACGCCCTCTACTTTCCATTTGCAACCTCTTGCTTACGACGCTCAGCTAGTATTGTTTTAATACGAGCAATATCCTTACGAGTTTGTTTGATTTTAGATGTATCTTCAAGCTCGCCAGTAGAAAGTTTGAAACGGAGACGGAAAGAATCTTCTCTAAGTTCCGCTTCTTTTTTCAGTCCGCCAACAATCTCTGCCACCGGAAGTTCTT
>CAMEOC010000230.1 GCA_945929285.1 uncultured Mucispirillum sp. | reverse complement strand
GTGCCAGTCTACTGTTTCTACTGCTTTTTGGAAAGACTGCATATTTGCTTCTACAATATTACCTGCTTTATTTATTATATTAGTATAGTCTAATTTTAACTGTTCTGCATATGTATATTCTGTATAACCTATGGAGTTTTTAGTTTTTTTCACCATATTAGATACGCCGTCGTTACCTTTTGCACCTATGCCTGTTTTCCAGTTAATGGATTTACCACTGCCTAACTCTTTTTCCCATTCAGGTGATGTTTCTGCCAAGTATTTTGTAAATACAGCAGTAGTACCTGAGCTGTCTGACCTGCGTATAACTGTTATTTTAGCATTAGGAAGTTTTAATGCTGGGTTTAGTTTTGTTATTGCTGCATCGTTCCACATGGTGATTTTACCCATGAAAATATCTGCTGCTGTTTTACCATCAAGTACTATTTTTTGATTTTTTAAGCCATCTACATTTACAATGATTACTATACCACCAGTAATAGCTGGAAATTGAATAAGGTTTGATTTATCAAGCTCAGCTTTTGGAAGTGGGTCATCACTGGCACCAAAATCTACAGTACCTGCTGTAATTTGTTTTATGCCGCCACCAGAGCCTATTGACTGATAGTTTACATTTACACCTGTATCATTTTTATACATATATGCCCAGCCAGAATATACAGGATAAGGAAATGATGCTCCCGCACCGTTTAATGAGCCTTGTGCATTTGCATAAACTGCACTAAATACAAAAAGTAGTGTAACAAGTATTTTTTTCATATATTCCTCCTTAAATTTAGGTTTAATACCTTTTTAACTTGAGAAATATATACCACTTATACTTTTTACTTAGTAAAAATAAATGTAAAAGAAATGTAAAACTTAAATCTTTTCATAAAGCACTACTTTAAAAGTATTGCCATTATATTCATTTCTAAATACAGATGCTTTGCCACCATATAAAAGTGAAATGTGCTTCACAATAGAAAGCCCAAGCCCAAAGCCAGAATTATTACGTGATTTAGATACAGTATAAAACCTTTCAAATATCCTTTTACGCTCTTTTTCTATAATCACAGGCCCTTCGTCAGATACTTCTATAACTAACGCTCTATTTTCATCATATACTTTCACATATATATTTTCGCCTTTAGAATATTTATTAGCATTATTTATAAGGTTAGTTAATATCATCTCCACATGAAGCCCATCAATATTATATTCTTTTGTAGTATTGTTATTATATATAATATTTTTGCCGTTATCTTTTACCACGATATTTGAAAGTATATTTGAAATATTTGTGGTTTCTTCAATATTAAGCCCTGTATTTTCCATTTTATAAAGCTCTAATGTTTGGTTAATTATATTATTAAGCCTTTTTGAGCCTGTATTTATCTTATTTAAAAACTTTTCAGCAAAATCTTTTTCCATATTTTTATCATTTAATAAGGTTTCTGAAGCTACCATAATAATTGCCACAGGAGTTTTCATTTCATGGGCTATATTAGCTGTTAATTCTGCTTTAAAATCATCATAATCTGCTGCATTTGTAATATCTCTAAAAACTACAAGTTTATATTCATGCATCTCTTTTATATATACTTCAAATACCTGCTCTTTATATATATGCTTTAGCGAGCCTTTTTTTTCTAAAATATCACAAAAAAATACTGCACTTTCATAATCAGCATTATCAATTAATGGGTTTATACCCTCTTTTAATACATTAAAATATTTATAAGCCTGATAGTTTGCTTTTAGTACCTTATTATCATTGCTAAATAAAACAACTGCCTCATCAATATAATTTATAATGTTTGATAAAATGCTTCTTTCTGTATTTAAAGCCTGCTTTTCCTGTAATAAAAGCCTGTTAATACTATATATTAAAGTGGCAGCATCATTCATTACTTTATCAGATACTTTAGGCATAATAAAATCACTTTGGTTTTCACTTATTGCCTTTGCCACCTTTGAAAGCTCAAGCGCAGGCATTGTAAGCCTAAAAGCAACATACATTGAGATTACAGCAGAAAGCACCGCATATATTATAAAAAATAATATAATATCTGATTTTAACTTGCTGTATAAATTATGAAAAATAATACCGTCTGATACTATTCTTAAAACATATTTATCATTATACATAGAAGCATAATATATGGAATATCTGCCTGTTGTAGCACTTTTTCGTATATCATAATATTCTTTGCCTAAAAGAGCATTTTGTACTTCCACCCGTGATAAATGGTTTTCTATATACTCTATATCTTTTTCATGAACTGAAGAATCAAGTATAACTCTGCCATCTTTACCTATTAATGAAATACGAATATCACTTTTATTATCAATATTTTTAAGTATTGATGCTACTTCATTTTTATTTTCCAGATTATATCTTGATACCAAAAGCCAGTATGTTTTTAATATTTCCTTGTAGCTTTTTTCTGCATTGTTTAATGACCTTTCATAACTAAAAGCAGTATATACTGCAAATACTAATATAAACGGTATAAAGATTTGAAAAAATAACTTTAAAAAATATTTAATCATTTTAAACCATAGCCTGTTTTAGGTACTGAAATTATTAAATCACCATATTCAAGCAGCTTCTTACGTAAAGAAGCAATATGGGCATCAACTGTTCTTGTGTATGACTGACTGTCATATCCCCATATGGAATTAAGGAGCCTGTCCCTTGAAAAAATAGTATCCGGGTTTGAAAGAAAAAGCCTTAAAAGCTCATATTCTTTATGAGTCAGCTTTATTTCCTGCCCGCCTGCATATACTTTATGGTTTGCATCATCTATTTTTATACCCTGATATTCTAATACATTTGCTGCCCTGCCTGTCCATGAAGCACCACGCCGCAAAATAGTATTTATTTTAGCAAGCATCATTTCCATACTAAATGGTTTCGGTAAATAATCATC
>CAMEOC010000229.1 GCA_945929285.1 uncultured Mucispirillum sp. | reverse complement strand
GTGATGAGCTTGTTAGCCTTCGCCCAGAAGGAACAGCCTCTCTTATGCGGGCTTATATTGAAAACAACCTGAATAACCCTCCATGTATAAAAAAATATTATTACCTTGGCAATATGTTTAGAAGGGAACGGCCACAAAAGGGCAGGTTTCGTCAGTTTAGCCAAATAGGTGTAGAAGTTTTAGAAAGTGATGCACCTTTATTAGATGCTGAAATAATAAGCCTTTTATATAATACAGCTTATAATTTAGGGCTTTCAGATTATGTGAGTATGGAAATAAACTCCATAGGCTGCCCATCATGCCGTCCTAAATATAAAGAAGATTTAGTGAAATATTTTTCAAGCTACAGCCATGATTTATGTGATGACTGTAAACGCAGGCTTGAAACAAACCCACTTAGAATATTAGACTGTAAAGTTGAAAAATGTAAATCAATAGCAAAAGACGCACCTGTAATATTATCATACTTATGTGATGACTGCAGCAGCCATTTTGAAAGTGTAAAAGAATACCTTTCAATGATGAATGTTCCATTTAAAGTAAACTCTAAAATGGTAAGGGGGCTTGATTACTATGTAAAAACGGCTTTTGAGCTGGTAACTGACAGGCTAGGTGCTGCAAGTGCTGTGGGAGCAGGTGGCAGATATGATGGTTTAGTAAAAAGCCTTGGTGGTAAAGATACCCCGGGTATTGGTTTTGCCATAGGGCTTGACAGGGTTGTAGAACTTTTAAAAGAAGTAAACCCAGTTCAGAAAAAAGGGGCAGATGTATATAGTTTAGCTTTTGATAAAGAAGGGCTTGCCCACTGCTTAAATATAGCAAGAGACTTAAGAAACAGCGGTTTTATAGTAGAATATGATTATTCTTTAGCTTCTATGAAAAGCCAGTTTAAAAAAGCAGATAAAGCAGGGGCTTCATATGCTTTAGTGCTGGGTAGTAATGAACTTGCAGAAAATAAAGTGGCAGTAAAAGATTTAGTAACAGGCAGCCAGGAGCTTGTTGCAATAGATGAAGTTATAAATTATATAAAAAATAAATTAATCTAATATATTGGAGAAAATTATGTTAACAAATATGGCAGAATGGAGAAGAACACATAGTTGTGGTGTTTTAACTGATAAAAATATCGGTGAAGAAGTATTGCTTATGGGCTGGGTTCAAAGAAGAAGGGACCATGGCGGAGTTATATTTATAGATTTAAGAGATAGAGAAGGTATTACTCAAATAGTATTAAATGAATCTGCTCCTGCTGCAAGGGAAACAGGAGATGCCTGCAGAAGCGAATATGTTATAGCTGTAAAAGGAAAAGTTGTAGCACGCCCAGAAGGTATGGTAAATGAAAACCTGAAAACTGGCATGATAGATGTTATTGTTAGTGAAATTAAAATACTAAATAATGCCTTAACACCTCCATTTATGATAGATGAACATACAGATGCAGCAGAAGATGTGCGTTTAAAATACAGGTATTTAGATTTACGCCGTCCTCAGCTTCAGCAAAATATTATTATGCGTAACAACATATATAAATCCATTAGAGAATATATGTGGGGCAATGGCTTTATTGATATAGAAACTCCATTTTTAGGAAAAAGCACACCAGAAGGTGCAAGGGACTACCTTGTGCCAAGCCGTGTTAATGCTGGTAAATTTTATGCACTGCCACAATCTCCACAGCAGTTCAAACAGCTTTTAATGGTTGGTGGTTTTGAACGCTACTATCAAATTGTTAAATGTTTTAGAGATGAAGACTTAAGGGCAGATAGACAGCCTGAATTTACTCAGCTTGATATTGAAATGTCATTTATTGATAGAAACGATATTATGGATATGATAGAAGGCTTAATTGCAAAACTTTTTAAAGATATTTTAAATATTGATGTGCCTCGCCCATTTCCTACAATAAACTATAAAGATGCTATGGAGCTTTATGGTCATGATGCACCAGATACTCGTTTTGGGCTTCATTTAAAAACTATTAATAATATGGTTGAAAACTGCTTTTTCAAAGTATTTTCTGATACTGTAAAAAATGGTGGTATTGTAAAAGCTGTTAATGCAAAAGGTGCAGGTAAAGCTTTTAGCAGAAAAACATTAGATGAGCTTGGTGAATATGTAACAAGCCTTGGAGCAAAAGGGCTTGCTTATATTAAAATAAATGAGGATAGCATTCAATCTCCACTTGTGAAAAACTTAGGGGAAGAATTAACCAATGAAATTATAAAAGTAATGGAAGGTGTTCCTGGTGATATTATTTTCTTTGGAGCAGGGGAAGAAAGCCTTGTAAACCTTACAATGTCTAAACTTCGTTTACGACTAGGTAGCCTTTTAAATTTAATAGACCCAAAACAGTATAATCTTGTATGGGTATTAGAATTTCCACTTTTAGAATGGTCTGCAGAAGATAAAAGATATGTGGCAGTTCACCACCCATTTACAGCACCAATGGATGAAGATATAGAAAACTTAGATAAAGACCCAAAATCTGTTAGGGCAAAAGCTTATGACCTTGTATTAAATGGCTCTGAAATAGGTGGCGGTAGTATTAGGATACATAGAAGCGATATTCAACAAAAAATGTTTGAACGCTTAGGCTTAAATGAAGAAGAAATAAAAGAAAAATTTGGCTACTTTGTAGATGCTTTAAAATATGGTACTCCACCTCATGGGGGTATTGCTTTTGGTATAGATAGGATTGCTTCTATTTTTGCAGGGGCAGAATCTATTCGCGATGTAATAGCTTTCCCTAAAACTCAAAAAGCAACTGATTTAATGAGCGGTGCTCCAGATTATGTAGAGCCAAAACAGTTAAAAGAGTTATACATTAGAAGTGATGTACCTGCTAATAAAGGGAATTAAGGCAAAAGCCCTTGACAAATATACATATTAATAATATTATACTATTATAACATATTGATA
>CAMEOC010000228.1 GCA_945929285.1 uncultured Mucispirillum sp. | reverse complement strand
TATTGTATTTTCCTTTATACGAAAACCATGATATAATTATAACATAGTATCTTAGTTTTTGTATATAAAATTCTGGGTAACCTCCATAAAATATTAACCCATGCAAATCTTCTTTTAAATACTTATCATGCAGTGGTGAAAAATATATTATTTCTGCCCCCATTTCTTTTAATACTCTTATATTATCTTCATAATAAAAACAAAATGCTTCATCTCTTGCTATACCAATTCTGCATGTTCCCATATGCTCTATTTTTATTTCATTATAATATATTGGTTTAGCACTGTCTGCAATATTTAATAATAAATCTACATCTATAAACTCATTAATATTTTCTGCTACTTTATTAATTACTTCATCAATATTTTTAATCTCTTCTGCAGTAATAAGCCCTAAATGGCGGCTGTTTAATTTAGCATCTTTAATCTCCGGCAAATAACCTGCCACCTTTATATTTAATTCTTTTTCTATTATATCTTTATACATTTCATATGACTGCTTATGTATTTTATTTAATATAACAGCTTTTATATTATTTTCTTTATAATTAAGCATACCGTAAATTATGGCTTTTAATGTGGCAGCTTTTCCTTTTGCATCTACTATTAATACAGCAGGTGTATCTGTCTGATGGCTTATATCATAGCTTGAAGCATCACTAGAATAAGCAATACCGTCATAAAAGCCCATAACACCTTCAATAATAGCAATATCACAGTCTGCTGATATTATATTTTTTAAGGTATTAATATCAGATAAAAATAAATCAATATTTCTGCAGGGCAAATTTAGTGCTTTTTTATGAAAGGATGTATCTATATAATCTGGTCCGCATTTATAGCTTGCAATATTTAAGCCTTTATTTTGTAAAAGCCTTAAAAGCCCCATGGTAAATAATGTTTTTCCACTGCCACTGTTTATAGCTGTTATTAAAAGCCTTGGTATATTTTTTTCCAACTTATTTCCTGCCTGTAATAATATATACTGGGTTATTTCCCATCATCATATGGTATGGTCCTGCCTTTTTAGATTTTGCACTGTTTATACATACAATTTCCGGCTCAATATTATATGTTTTAAAGGCTTCAATACTTTTATATAGTGTTTCAATGGTTATAGCTGTTACAGTTATTACGGCACTGCTGTTTTTTTCATATATTAAGCTAAAAATATCTTCTATTTTCCCAGAGCTGCCACCAATAAATACTTTATCTGGCCTTTCTATATCCTGCAATATTTCTGGTGCTTTGCCTTGAATACATTCCACATTATATCTTTTAAGGTTTTTCTTATTTTCAAGTATTAGATTATATGCTTCTTCTTCCTTTTCAAAAGCATATACTAGCCCATTTTTAGCATGCCCTGCAAATTCAAAAGCACAGCTCCCTGTTCCTGCACCTATATCATATACAATATCATTTTCCTGAATATCTAAATATTTTGGTAAAAGCCACCTAATATCTTCCTTTGTCATAGGTGCTTTTCCCCTTATAAAATCACTATCTTTTAATGGTTTATTAGGGTTTATATAGTCTTTATTATGTATAAGTAAAACTGTTAAATCTGCAAAAGTATAATTTAAGGCTTCTTTTATGGGAAGTGATATGATTTTTTCATTTTCTGCATGCATATTTTCCCCAATGGAAATAATTACATCCTGCAAGCCTGCATTATAAATATCATTTATTACATTATGGGCTTTTGCATTACCCCCTGTTAGTATAAATGTATATTCATTATAGCTAACACTTCCTATAACTTTATTGCTTCTTCCATGGACTGATATTACATTTACCTTTTCATAGTTTATTAAAAGCTTTGAAAGTAAATACTGTTTTGAGCTTATGCCTGGTATTATTTCAATATTAAAACTATCCCTTAATTTTTCCACCAGTGTTTTACTGTAACTATAAAAGCCAGTATCACCTGAAAGCAATACGGCTATATTTTCTTCTTTTTCCTGCATAATTTGTGGCAAAAGTTCTGAAAATTTTGGGGCAGTAATATTTTCATTTAATGTTTTATACTGCATACATAATCTTGAGCTTCCAAAAACTTTGCCGCATTTTTTTATTATTTCTTTTGCATTACCGGTTAAGTCATCAATATGACCCATACCGGCACCAATTATATATAAGTTTTTCATTACTATAAAACTTCCCTTATTCTATCACACAATACATCTGCTATTCTTTTATCTGCACCTAAAGTTTTACCCATGGAGATTTTTAAGTTGCTATGTTTTTCTAAATAGGCTGCAATTTCTTCTGGTATATCTTTTATTATATGTATACCATCAAAAAGAAAATAAGGCACCACTACAATTTCAGTAACACCTCTTTCCCTTAATAAATCAAGGCCTTTTTCTAAATTTACATCGCAAAATTCCATATAAGCATGTTCTACAATTATATCAGGCATACTTTCCTGCACCATGGCAAATACTTCCTCCATAGTATCTAGTGTTTCTTTTCTTCTGCTGCCGTGAGCAATTATTAATATTCCTTTCATATTTTTTACTCCATTTCGCTTATTTTTTCTATTAAAGCTTCAATATTTGGTTTTTCTGCCACATATGTATTAAAATTATAATCTTGCGCTTTTTTATATGTGGCTTTTCCAATGCAAATAGCTTTTATTTTGCTAAAATCTTTTATACTGCAGGATTTTACAAACCCATAAACTGCTGCACTGCTGGTAAAAGCTGCCACTGCATTTTTTTCTATATAGTCATTAAATACTGCCACATTTTCATAGGGCTTATATTCTATTTCATAGCATTCATATAAATCTGATAATATATTATTATTAATGAAAGCTTTATATATAGAGTTTATATCATCTTTTGCTTCTAATATGGCAGTTTTTCCTTTTATCTGCATGCTTTCATATTCTTTTGCAAGGCTTTATCTTTAGTAATCTCTTCTTTGCCCAAGTT
>CAMEOC010000227.1 GCA_945929285.1 uncultured Mucispirillum sp. | reverse complement strand
ACTGTAAATGTAAATGCAGGTGATTTATTAGCAGACCCAACTAGAAAAGAAATGCTTGAAAGAGTACCTTCTTTACAGGAAGTATTAGATAAAGGTATGAGAGTTCATTCTTTTGATTTAGATGCAGATAGAGGATCTATTACAGAAGGAAGCAAGGCTTTAACATTAAACGGTGAGGGCCATTATTTAGGGGACGGCCTTGCATTTATTTTAGCAGGCCATAAATTAACAATAGCAGTGCCTGCATTAAAGAAAAAATTAGAAGAACTGCAGGTAGCAGAAGATAAAATAGATGAGATTATAAAAATAGCCAGTGTAATATATGTAGACCCAAGGTATACTTCCAGTGTAAAAAGCTATGTGGAAAAACAGCTAAAAGGCACAACAGAGTTTCACAGAAAAGGCCATTCTTTATGGAAAGAAACTATTACAGCTAATATGAAAAAAATGGCATCTCTTGCTGGTTTTTCTTCAATTGCAGAGTTTGTGGAAAAAACAGGTTACAGGGATATTCAAATAGAAGCTTCCCTTCACTTATTTGCCACAGATACAAAAGACGGTATACCAAGAGATGATGCTGTGGAAAATATATTCCTACTGGAAAAACTTTTAGATGAAATGAATATAAAAACATTAAAACCATTTTTTGATAAAATGCCAAAACGCTTTATAACAAAAGAGATTCGTACTACTTCAGTATCAAATGAAGCAAAAGATGCCATAACTGCATCTATACTTGAAACCTTAAGGAAAACTTTTGCAAATAAAGCAGGCTTTTCAATAGTGGAGTTTGACGGGCAGATTAGGGTAGACTGGGCAACAGGCTTTTTAATGTATGGCATGAGCAACACTTCCCCAAAACTTACATTTATGGCAGAAGGGGAAACTGTAAAAGAAAGAAATATGGTTTTAGCATACATTATGGCACTTCATAACAAGGCTAAACAGCAAGAAAACGATAACCTGCCTATGGATGTTTCAGAAAATCCATTTTATATAAAAGATGCAAGCTATGAAATGGATAAGCCAGATTTAGTAGACTTTAACGATGAAAGGGTAAAAGAGTTTATTAAATTTATTGGCTAAGCAGTTTAAAATGTATAGCGTAAGTTTTAAGGGGGTGTGCTATGCATAATATTATTCACTATAAGGAACACTATGGAAGAATAGCTTTTTCCCATGTAGAAAATAATTACTCCAGCAGTGTAAAAGGGGTAATGGCAGGAAACAATGTATCTGTTAAAGGCACATCAGAAGATGAAGTGAAAAAAGCCTTTAAAGATTATATTGATGAGCTTTCATTAAAGGAAAATAAGAAAATATAAATTTTTACAAATCATTAAAATTTATAAAAGGGCTAGGGGTATTGCTGTGGTTTGATATGATTTTTTCAAGCCACAGAATATCATGCCATGTATTAAACTTATAGCCGCACTTATGAAAATGGGCAGCTTTTTCAAAGCCTAGTTTTTCATGAAATAATATGCTTTCTTCATTACTTCCTGTAATGCAGGCATATATATTTATAATATTCTGCCTTTTTAAATAATCAAAAAGTTTATTATATAATGCTTTACCAATAGATTTATTTAAAAATTCATTATGAATATATATAGTTGTTTCGCAGGAATAATCATAAGCTTTCCTGTTTCTTAAAGGGGCAGCATAAGCAAAACCTGCCACTTTTTCATTATATAAAGCCACTAAATAAGGGTATTTTTCCTGTATGGTTTTAACTCTATTATAAAAATCATCATACTCTGGCACTTCCACTTCAAATGTAGCAGCAGAATTTAATACATAATAGCCATATATATTTAAAATATCTTTAATATGCTCATCTTTTGTAACTTCAATGCTAACCATTTACCTGTCTATACCCCTTACTAAATCTTTATACATTTCACAGCCCTTATCAAAATTATGCTGGCATGCTCTTTTATAATATTTTAAAGCAGTAACATTATCTTTTTTCACACCAGTGCCCTGCTGGTAAATTACCCCCAGGTTAAAGCAGGCTGCATTATCATGTAAAACACATGCTTTATCATAATATTTTTTAGCTTTTTTATAATTTTTTTTATAAATTGTGCCTTTGTAGTAGATATTACCTAAATTAGCACAGCCTCTAGCAATATTATTATCACAAGCTGTATTTAAAAGCTTTACACCTTTATTTTGTATAGCTTTAGAATAATCTTTGACATATATTTTCCCAAGGTTTACACAAGATTCATAAATACCATTATTACAGGCTTTTTCATAAGATGATATGGCAAGCAGTATAAAATTGGTATCTTCAAGCACCTGCCCTGCCACATAACAAGAAAGATAGTCATTTTTATAGCATTTTTCTTCTAATACTTTAATATGCTCTGAAAAATTACTATCTTCTGCAAAAGCAGAATAACTTAATAAAAAGAAACAACAAATAAAGGTAATGTAAATAATTTTATTCATAGCTGATTATATACAATAAAATAAAATAATGAAAGAATTATTTTAAAAACAAAATAGTATAGCAATTTATAAAAAATTATGTAATAATAAAAAATTATAAGCAGAACACATGATTTTGAGAGAGGGTCAGGTATATGCCAAAAGTTGTCTATGGGTTTAGAAAAGGAGAGCGTCTAGATTTTAGGAATATTAAAGAAAAGGATAGGCCGGAAACTCCCTTTTTATTTGATGATAATGTGAATAATAAGCCTGTAAAACTTGTTGTCAGCTGGCATGGTTTTTTGGTTTATGATGAGGGTATAGATATTGCTGCTGCTATGTGTGCTTTTATGCGTTATGTTAGCGAGCATGGCTGCTGTGGCAGATGTATTCCTGGTAAAAATGGCACTACAAAGCTGGCAGATATTATGGAAGAACTTAGAAGCGACCCAAACCTAACTAAAATGCCTGAAGCACTGGAACTGGCAGATAGTATTCAA
>CAMEOC010000226.1 GCA_945929285.1 uncultured Mucispirillum sp. | reverse complement strand
GTTGAGTTTGAAAAAGTAACTGATGCTGATAAAGAGCTTATTAGAGATATTGCTCTCCACATCTGTGCAGCAAACCCACTTTGCGTAAGCGATAAAGACTTAGACCCACAAGTAGTAGCTCATGAAAAAGAAATATATGTTCAAAAAGCTAAAGAAAGTGGCAAACCTGATAACATAATTGAAAAAATTGTTGAAGGTCAAGTAAATAAATTCAAACAAGAATCTTGCCTTGTAAGCCAAAAATTTGTTAAAAACCCTGATGAAAGCATAGCTAAATTATTAGGCGATAAAGCAGTTATCCGCTTTACAAGATTTCAACTTGGCGAAGGTATTGAAAAGAAAAAAGAAGACTTTGCTGAAGAAGTTAGAAAACAAGCAGGTTTATAAAATATTGTGGGAAGCTAAAAGCTTCCCATTTTTTTTATACCCATTAATTTATCTTTATATTTCACTTTTTTTACCAATTTATATTTCCATTTATTTGATATTTATATTTTTTTCATATATTAATATGTATTTATATTTATTATTACATAATAGGCTTTATTTAATTTTTAAAATATCCTATGTTATTTTAAAAAAGCATATAAAAAATGCAGAGTTTTCACCCTGCATTTTTTTGTTTTGAGCATTGTTTATATCTATTAATGAGCTTAATAGTTTCGTATAATTAAATAATATCCTTAACCGCCAAGTTAAAAACTTTTTTTAATCTTTGTGCTACTAGATTTTGATAGATTCAGTTTTTTTAATGATAGTAACTTTACCTGCTTCAAATTTAACTTCCACAGAACCATAAAAACCTTGTTCCATAGTTTCTCTCATAATTTCATAAAGTTTAGTAAGTTGTGATTTTCCGCCAATTTGTTCGTTTTTGTTAATGTTTAAAGCTGCCATAATGCCTCTCCTCATGTGCTATGTTCGTTGCATCATATTTTTTATATTTTATTTTTATTTTTTTACCTTAATAATTCCATTGCAATTGCTGGTATTTGGTTAGCTTGAGCAAGTAATGAAATATTTGCCTGGTAACCAACTTGAGCTGCTGTCATTGCTGTAGTTTCTCTTGCAATGTTTGTATCTCTTATTCTTGATTCACTTGCTACTGTATTTTCTTCTGCTGTTGCAAGTGTATTCATAGTGCTTTCAAGCCTGTTTATATTTGCACCAATTTTTGCCCTAACAGATACCACTTTTGTTAAAGCATTATCTATTTCAGATATTGCCCTTTGTGCATCGTCCTGGCTGTTTATGTTTGTATTGCCTATACCTAACGCAAGGCTGTTTAATGCAGGTAAAGAAACATCTAATTTTTCACCTTTTAATGTGCCTACTTGTATTTCTGTTCTTGCATCTACCACATGTAAATTTAAGTTTTTATTTTCAAGCCTGTTGCTTGGTTTGAAATCTATTTTACCTGTGCCTTCGTTATATACAGCATCTACACCTGTTCTTGAATCTACTATTAAATCAATTCCAGGTATAACATCTGTTACTCTTGAATTACTTGTTACCCTTTCCCCAACTACTACACCAGTTAAGTTATCTTTTACAGATATTTCCTGCAGGTTTTGGCTGGATTGTTGAACCACTTCTAAACCTAAAGCATCCATTAATTTTTGGCTGCCTGTAAAAGAAAGCTCCCCAGTTTTACCTGTTAATGCAGATTGAAGTATCATGGTTCCTGGAACTACTCCAAAACCTACACCTTCTGTTTGGTTAAAGTTTACAAGTTTTTTATCTACTTCTGTTAAACCGCTGCCCATACTTAAATCATTTGTAATAGCAGTTGTTAATTTATCTACGAAATCTTGTAATGTATCATCACCTTCTAAATAAATTGTAACTTTATTATTGTTACCGTAAATTGTAAGCTCTTGAGTGTTTGCAAAAAGCTCTACACCGTTTTCATCTACAAAGTTTGCAAGCTCTGAAAGTTTTGTAGTAGAAGTTGCAGCCTGGCCACCGCCTCTTACATTTATTGTAGTAGTGCCTGATAATGTTGCACCGCCTACTTTTTCTTCAAAACCTAAAGTCATTTCACCTTGTCTTACATAACCATTTTTTGGGTCTAAAGAAACTATGTGAACTGTTACATCGTTTTGTTCTACAATACCGTTTTGGTTATCGTTTTTAGTTAATGAGTTTGGGTTGTTGTAAACTATTGTAGGGCCTGTTACACCATTTGCACTTACTTGTAATGCACCACCACCTTGAGCTAATAAATCATCACCATTTGCTGTGCCTTTAAAATCAGATACATTAAATAAAAATTTATCGCCACCTTTTACTTCAGTAGCACCTGCCACCATTGGTATATCAAACTGTAAGTTAAAACCGTTTGAGTTATAGTTACCAGTTAATGCACCGTCAAGTGTTGTAAATTCTTCCCATGCACCTTCTTCGCCAGTTTCTGCTGATATAAATTTTACTCTATATGTAGCACCTGCTGAAGCTTGAGAGTTGTTTTCAGTAAATTCCACTAAAAAATAACCGCTTTCGTTAGTTGTTACTGCTGTAATATTACCAAAAGCCATAGTGGAGCCTTTCTGCTGATAGCTGTTTACAAAGCTCATAGATGATGAAATAACATTACCTGCTGCACCGCCATCTGTTGGGTTGCTAACAGTTACAGTATAACCTGCACTTGCTGGGTTTGGCATATCAATATCATCTGGGTTGCTTACAGTTGTAATATTAGTTGTGCCTTGGTTTGCCACATAAGCACCAAGCACACCTTCTCTTAAAGTAAATATTTGAGTAGACTGCACTTGGTTTTGGCCTGGTTGTACATTTACATTAATATCGTAGTTGCCATCACTAACTGTTCCATTAATAACTGCACCTATTTTATCGTTGCCCACATTCCAGGCACCGCTTGATTCGCCATTGATTAATTTTTTAGTATTAAATTGTGTAGTATCAGAAATTCTGTCTATTTCTGCTTTTAACTGGTCTATTTCTTTT
>CAMEOC010000225.1 GCA_945929285.1 uncultured Mucispirillum sp. | reverse complement strand
GCCAGTAATATTTTTATTCATCTGCATGGGTTTGATTTTATACTGCAGGATAATAATATGGAACAGAAAATTAAGCATATAAAATCATTTATCATAAAGGGGGTGCTGTGTGAATAGATTTATATTTATACTGCTTTTATTTATTCCATTTACTGCATTTTCTCAAATAACTTTAGAAGAATGCTATATTCTTGCAAAAAATAATTACCCTCAAATAAAGCAGTCTTATTTACTTGATAAAATGGCAGACTATAATATTACAAATGCCAATATGGGCTACCTGCCTAAAGTTCTTTTTTCAGCCAGAGCCAGTTACCAGTCAGATGTTACAAAAATACCTTTTGATGTGCCTTTTTATGAAATACCTGTGCTTTCAAAAGACCAGTATAAACTTTCAGTGGATATATCACAAACCATATGGGACGGCGGAAAAATAGAAGCTGATAAAGCAAAACATAAAGCAGAGCATAAAAATAATAAAAACAACTTAGAAGCCCAGCTTTATAATATAAGATATCAAGTAGCAGAGCTTTATTTTAGCATACTTTTAATGCAGGAGCAGCTTACTCAAAATGAAATATTAGAAAAAGATTTGCAGAGAACTTATGCTTTAGTTAAAAGTAATGTGGCAAATGGTATTGCCAATAAGTCAGACTTAGATAAAGTTGCCCTGGAACAGATAACAACAAAACAAAATAAAGCCCAGATTAATGCAGGGATAAATATATATAAAACCGCCCTTGAAACTTTAATTGGTAAAAAAATAGATAACGGGCTTGCAACCCCTGAAAATTATGAATTTACAGACTATACCATAAAACGACCAGAACTTGAATATTTTGCCAGCCGTATAAACCTTTTAGATGTTAATAAAAAAGCCATTAATTCATCATATATGCCAAAATTTGATTTATTTTTTCAAGGCGGCTATGGCAGGCCAGGCCTTGATATGTTAAGTGATGAATTTGAGCCTTACTATATTGTTGGTGTAAAAATGGACTGGACTATTGTGCCTTTTTATACTGGGCAGCGCTCTAAAAAGCTTATAGATTTAAGCAAATCTAGTGTTGAAATAGAAAAGCAGGCTTTTTTATTTAATACAAATATAGATATTCAAAACCAAAAATCTAAAATAGATAAAATAAAAGAAACTATGAGCTATGATGATGAAATAGTTGACCTGCGAAGTAATATACTTGCTTCTTCTGAAATAAAAATGAAACAGGGCACATTATCTGTAAATGATTACCTGCAGGATGTAACAGCTTTAAATATTGCAAAACAAGGCAAAATTTTACACCAAATAGAGCTTTTAAAAGCTACTTATGAACTAAAAAATATTATAAACCAATAAAATTTAGGTGATTTATGAGAAAACTACTTATTTTATCTACTCTTATAATTTTAGCAGGATGTTCTAACAATAATATAATAACCCATGCTTCTGGTGTTTTTGAAACTGAAGATGTGATAATTTCTTCTAAAAGTATGGGGGAGATAACTTCCTTAGATATTAAAGAAGGTGATATATTAAAAAAAGACAACCTTATAGGTCAGATTGATAATATGCAGCTGCAGCTTCAAAAGAAAAATTTGGAAAATGCTATAGCTTCTGCTGAAAGCAGGCTTGTAAATATAGAACTGCAGCTTGCTCCAATTGATGAGGAAGTTAATAAATATAAAAATGAAGTGGTAAGGTTTAAAAGGCTTGTTGCTTCAGATGCTGCCAATAAAAAACAGCTTGATGATGTTACCTCTGCTTATAATGCAGCTTTAAAAAAACGAGACGCCACTTATGATACTTTAACAAAAGGCAATACTTTAATATTAAATGAAATAAACGGGCTTAAAATTCAGATTGCTCAAATTGATGATAATATTAAAAAAACATTGATTACTTCCCCTATGGATGGAGTAGTGCTTACAAAATATGCCAATGCTTTTGAGTTTGCACAAATGGGTAAACCACTTTTTAAAATGGCAGATGTTTCCACACTTACTTTAAGGGCTTATGTTACCGGGGATATTTTAACTCAAGTAAAAATAAATGATGAAGCAAAAATATATGCAGATTTTGGGAAAAACAGCACAAAAGAATATACTGGAAAAATCACATGGGTTTCTGAAAAAGCTGAGTTTACCCCAAAAACTATACCTACTAGAGATGAACGTTCTAATCTAGTGTATGCTGTAAAAATAGTTGTGAAAAACGACGGCTATTTAAGAAAAGGTATGTATGGGGAAGTGGTGTTTAATAATATTTTAGCAGAATAGTTATGGTTAAGGTTAATAATATTTCAAAATCATTTAAAAAAGTTTTGGCTTTAGATAATGTAACATTCACGGCTGAAAAAGGTGAGCTTTATGGGATTATTGGCCCAGATGGAGCCGGTAAAACTACCCTTTTTCGCATAATGACAACACTTACTATTCCAGATAATGGCACAGTTTACATTAATAATAAAAGCATAGTAGAAGATTATATGTATATTAGGCAGCACATAGGGTATATGCCTGGAAAGTTTGCCTTATACCAGGATTTAACAGTGGAAGAAAACTTAAACTTTTTTGCTTCTGTTTTTAATGCTGATGTTAATGAAAACTATGATTTAATTAAAGGGATATACAGCCATATTGTACCTTTTAAAAAAAGAAAAGCTGGCAATCTTTCAGGTGGTATGAAGCAAAAGCTTGCTTTAAGCTGTGCATTAATACATAAACCAGAAGTGCTTTTTTTAGATGAGCCAACAACAGGGGTTGACCCAGTTTCACGGAAAGAGTTTTGGGATATGCGTGCAGGGCTGAAAGAAATAGGGATAACTATAATTGTTTCCACGCCTTATATGGATGAAGCTTCCAGATGTGATAGAATAGCATTAATTAATAAGGGTAGGTTTTTACAGGTGGATACTCCAAAAAATATTGTGGAGCAGTTAGAAGAAGTACTCATCTACCATTTATAGCTAAG
>CAMEOC010000224.1 GCA_945929285.1 uncultured Mucispirillum sp. | reverse complement strand
TTAGGCATACGGCCTGCTTTTACTTCTGCTTGGAAAAAGTCTATAATATGCTGAGCAATAGTATCAGAAACTTCATCACTTCCCCTAACAGCCCTGCCGTTATCTGGTTTAGTAGATTCTATAATACCTACAATTTTACTTTTATCTGTTGGCACAAAAGGTGTACCTATTCTCTGCCTAACATCAGTAATAGGTATTATTTTTTTATAAGGTGGCCTATCACTTAAGAAAATATCGTGCATACCTTCAAAAGATGGGTTATGAGTGTTTATTTCCACAATAATTTTATCTGCCATGGCAATAAATTCAGGAGCTGCACCCACAGAGCCTGCTAAAATAATATTACCATTTTCATCTATTGCTGAAGCTTCAATAACAGCAATATCTAATTTACCACCATTATCTTTTGTGTAATAGCCATAAAAAAAGTCTTGAGAGAACATAGATAAATGTTTATCTCCCATTTTTATGGAACCATCGTTTATTTTTTTATTTAATACTTTTGCAGTTTGGTATGGCCAGCGCATATTAGTAAGCTCTAATTCTGCCCATTTATCTTCCACTTCAGCACCCATAGATGCACCAACAAAAAGATTAAAACGCCATTTACCTTGTAAATTATTTTTTTCTACATAATCAGCCACTACTAAAGGCATAACTTTAGGATAGCCAACAGGTGTAAACCCTGAAAACCCCACATTAAGTATTCTTTTTTCTGTTTCCTTAAAATGAGGAATAAGCTGCTCCGGTGTAGTTATTTTAGAAAGCAGGCTTTTATCCCTTATTCTGTTTTCTAATTCAGACATATTTCCGTCCTCCTTTTTATAATTATTAACCTTTATAATTTACTGGAATATAGTTGCAAAATGGTTCTTCAGAAAGATAAGAACCTGTTACAGCATACGCTCTTGCACGACATCCACCGCAAACTTTTAAATATTTACAAACGCCACATTTTCCTTCATAGCGTCTAAAATCTCTTAAATCTTCAAAAAGTTTTGAATTATCCCATATATCTTTTAAGCTTTTTTCAAATACATTACCGGCTGATTCTGGGAAATATGAGCAAGGCAGTACATTTCCTTCAGAGTTTACAAAGCAAATTGTTTGCCCTGCAATACAGCCTTTACCACCACCTGTGGAAAAAGTAAGGCTTCTACGTTCTGTATTTTTACCTTCTTCCTTACTTTTTTCATGCCATATTCTATAATACTGTGGAGCACATGTTGGGCGAACAAGTATTTCTTCTTCCTCTCGCTCCATATTATAGTGCCATTCTAATATTTCTTCATAATCTTCTTTAGAAACAAGCTCTTTAAAAATTTCTTCACCTCTGCCTGTTGGCACAATTAAAAACATATACCAGGCATGAGCCCCAAGAGATTTTGCTTTTCTAAATGTTTCCATAATATAAGGCTGGTTGCGTTTTGTAAAAGATGAATTAATAATAAACTTTATACCATGTTTATTAAATAAAGCAGCTGCCCTTTCCACCCCTTCAAAAGCTCCATTTATACCGCCTCTAAAATCATCATGAACTTCTGCATTAGGGCCGTCAAGGCTCATAGATACAATGCGTATACCAGAATCTTTTATTTTTTCACATACTTCATCTGTTACAAGCATTCCATTTGTAGCCATAGCCATTTTTAAGCCAGACTCTGTTCCATATTTTGCAATATCAAAAACATCTGGTCTTGTAAGTGGCTCACCCCCAGAAATAACAACCACCGGGGAAGCAAAAGAAGCTATATCATTTATTAATTGTTTTGCTTTTTCTAAAGTAAATTTACCAACAGGGGAAAACTCCTCTGATGAAGAACGGCAGTGAACACATCTAAGATTACATGCTGAAGTAATCTCCCATGCCATCCATTTTAAATCCCATTTTTTTTCTTCCATATATGCACCTTAAATTATTATATATTTTAGTCTATTATACAGTCTATAATATTTTAATGAAAAAGTCTATGTGATAAAATCAAAACAATAATTTTTTTATATTTTTTACACAATTACCTTAAATATTTATATAAATCATCACCTATGGTATAAATAAAAAATGCTTCATCTATATTTAACTGGTGTAGCTCATATGTTTCAGGCAGCGGCACTTTACCCATATTTTTTAATACTCTCATAACTTCTCTATCTAAATTAGGGTAACCGCTTGACTCTATCATCCTAATATTTACTATAGACCCATCTTTCAAAATTGAAAAGGATATTTTTACAATTCCAGATTCTCCCCTTGCAACAGACTGGGCAGGATAATCCCATAATTGATATACCCTCTGTTTAAATTTAAAAAAATATGAAGCATACCTTTCTTCAAATTTATTATAAGATGCAGTATCTTCATCTTTTGGCTGAACTTTTTTTTCTTTTAAAATGCTGTCTAATATATCATTATTATCGTAGAGATTTATACTATTTGCAGCCATTTCAGTATTATCGTTTTCCACAATATTTTCTTTATTTTCTGCTTTTGGTATATTTATATTTTCTTTTTTTACTATATTACTTTGCTTAATTCCTGCAGCACTTTCACCCTGCTTTTCACCCATACTTTTACCTCCTGCTTTATTATGGTTTAAGGTGGTTTCTTCTGTATCTATTATAGGCTCAACGAAAGCTTCTTCTGCTGGCGTTTCTTCACTTTCAAGGCTGCTTTTAGGAATAACAGAAATTTCCACAGGGTTTGAACCTATATTTTCATTTTCCTTTTCACTTTCCTTAAAAGTAATAAAAAAGATTAGTAAAACATGCAGTAATAATGAAAAAATTAATGCAATTATTAAATATTTATTTGTATTCATAACACCATACTTTTAAATAACTAGCAAGTAGTATAACACTACTTTTTAAAAAATAAAAATTATTTTTTTTATAAAATCACTTGACAACAATACACTCAATTTACATATTACTATTAGAATAAGTTATGAGGGTAAAAAAGTGAGTATTATGAAATGGGACCC
>CAMEOC010000223.1 GCA_945929285.1 uncultured Mucispirillum sp. | reverse complement strand
TATAATTTATATAGCCTCTCACCGTAAAGTGGTTTGACTGTATATTATATTTTTCTATTAACTCATTTATTTTTTGGTTATTTTCTGCCTGTGTTTTTGTTTCATAATTTATCTGTAAAGCATGGTTTACTTTAGTATTACCTGCACTAGTCATTAATAATTTCACAAGCTCTATTTTATTACTGCCTTCATAATCTCTTACAGCCACATCTATTGGTGTTTTATTTTCATTATTTAAAATATCAAGGTATGCTCCACCTTCTAGTAATATCTTTGCTGTTTCCACATTGCCAAATTTAGTAGCCACATGAAGTGGTGTATCACCATTATACTTTTGTATATTTAAAATATCTGTTGCATCATTATAAAAAGCCATAGCCTTTAATAAAGCATTATATCTCATAGCAGCAGCTATATGGGCAACAGTAGCACCTTGCTCTATTTTACCATTTTCTAATATTATATCTTCTTGAGTTGTGGCAGTTAAGTTATCACTTTCAATTATTTCTTTTATCTCTTTTATACCTGCAGCACTTTGTTTATAGCCATTTACTAATGATTTAAAAAATGAAGAAACAGGAATATTGGCTTCTTTTATATAACTATCCATTGAGTTATAAAAAAGGTAGTCAATTAAAGAAACTTTTACTCCATCAAGGGTCTGCATATTGGCAAAAAGGGAGCCTGTTCTTTCAAAAAACAGCCTTAAAGCTTCCATATTATTATACTTTATGGCAGTTATTATAGGAAGCATATTATTTGGGTTATTATTTTCATTTTGAAAATAGTTAATACCACCTGCATATTTTAAAATAACCTCTATGGCATCCTGCAGTTTATTTTCAACAGCATAGTTTAAAATAGTCTGGTATGGAATAGATTCATTATCAGATAAAACATATATCATAGCATTTGCAGCATATAATTCTGGTTTATTTTTATATACATCATCATTTTCCCTTTCATATTTACGGGCAGCTTTTAGATAGTTTTCAAACATACCAGCCTGTTCTGCTTCACCACACTGAATAATTAAGGCAGATATTTCCATACCGTTTGTTTTTGCTTTTAAATCAGCCCCTTTTTCAATTAAATCATTAACTAAAGATGGTGTGCAAAAAAGAGCAGCAATACCAAGAGGTGTGGCACCTTTTTTTATGGTTATTTCCGGCTCATTATTAATAAGCCTTTTAGCATGTATTGGGTAAGCTATTTTTACATCTTCTTCCAAAACAGCATTAATGCCACCTTTTTCAATTAATTTATATAATAAATCATACTGTGGGTTTTTTAATATGGATAATGACTTTTTAAAAGGCTCCATATCTGTTTTTGGTGCTTCTATTCGTGTTTGGTTATCTTTTGTGGCTGTTGTTTCTTCTTTTTTACAGCCAGAGGATAATAAAACAAGAACTACTCCTAATAAAATAATTATTTTATTCATATTTTTCTCCATAAATTAAAATATATACGATTATATTTTTACAATTTTATTTTGTCAATATATTTTACCACTCTTAAACTGTATTTATAATATTATGTATAAAATTTTTTATTTATCACACTTGACAAAGTTTTTATATGTGTTTTATACTACTATCTCATATACAAAGGTGTTGGAGGATATATAAAAAAATTATTCTGTCTACTTTTATTAACTTTCTTATTACTATTTTCTGCTTTTTCTCAAGAAAATGGGTCAAGGTCTACTGCAAAAGACTACAATTTATTTATTGCAGGTAAATTAAACGGCAAATTTAGCTCAGATATTCAAGCAATGGAGATAGCTCCTCACGGCTTTAATGGTGGAGTGGAAGTAAACTTTCAAGTAAGTAAATATTTTGCCATAATGCCATCTGTTGATATTACTTATTCTGTTGGTGATAATAAAGGCATTTCAGCAGAAGACATTTCTATGGGTATAAAACCATACTTACTTTTTCAACCAGAAGTTAAAGGCGACGGCTTTCAACCATATATTGGTGCAGCTCCTACATTTACATTAACTTCTCAAAATGTGGTAGATAGCAATATGCTGAAAAATGCAGCTATATAAAAAATCAGCTAGGCATAGGTGCTGTTGCAGGTTTTAACTATATATATAAACTTTATTACAGGGCTTAATTTTGAATATAACTATGTATGGTCTGATTCTAAAGATGATATGGTTATACATTTAGATTTAGCTTCCGGCTTTTTAGTGGGTTTACGGTTGGGTTACAGATTTTAATTAAAATAAAGTTTTTTATATGTTTAAAAAGTTATTTTTATCTTTGATTTCAGCCATACTTTTATATGGTTGTTATGAACAGGTGCATATTACATACGAAGAAGATACATCTGCAGGAGATTTAGGAGTGCAGGGTGTGCTTCCTACTGTTGGGCAGATTTATATTGATAATGTGGAAGTGGTGCAGGCTACTGATGGGCTAGCCACTGAAATGACGACTTATCACCAGCAATACAGCCTTTCTACTGATTAAATAATAGATAATATGGATAGGCTTTCAGGTGGTACATATATATGGAAAGTAAAAAGTGGTATTGCAGTTTTTAAAGAAGGTGCAAAAACCATTGAAACTAACCTTGTATATAATAAGGATACCACAAGTTATGAATGCAATAATATTTTTGTGGAAATAAAAGAAGATGGCACAAGCACGTCATATGACCCAAATAGCATTATTACTGTTACATATAAGGATAAAGATAATAAAGATATTTTGCCTACATTAAATTTAATAGAAAACTTTACTCATTACCAATCATCAGTTGTGCCATACTACTATTACGGTGGCAGTTATTTACTAGTAAATAATAAAAAAGAATTATATGGCATGGGCTGGAATGATGCAAAAGGTAAACAATATCTTTTAGGTCTTGGTGATATTGAATTTACTAAAGATAGGTATAATGAAAACTATGCAGTAAGGCTTAATGATGTGCCAGGAAAAGTAAAATATATGGTTACCATATCTAAAAATAAGGC